>JBFYUV010000231.1:0-13321 GCA_041299865.1 Chloroflexota bacterium | reverse complement strand
AGCCAGAGCTACCCCTACAGCAGCGAAACCGACGAGAAGCGCGCGGCCGCGGTGGCGGCGGCGCTGGCAGCCTTCGAGGGGCTCGCCGACCGGATCCGCGCCGAATCCATGCCGCTCGGCGAGGCCAGCCCGGCAGAGAACGGGGCACCTACCACATGGTGGACCTGGGTCTGTCCCAAGGGTGACGCCAGGGGCCGGCTGCACGTCGCGGGCTACGCGCGCGAGCGGCACGCCCTCGTCACCGTCTGTGACACCTGCGGAGCCACCTTCCTGCGCTGATACGGTGCCCGGCACTGCGCCGGTCGCGGTCCCGGTGTCTGCGCGTGCCGGTCGGGACGTGACTGCCGGCACTTGCGGGGTCCGATAGCGCGGCGCACCCTACGATCCTTGAACCTTCCGCCACCCGTCGCCCGTCATAGGGGGTGACACGACCACGAGGTCGTGCGATCGATGGAGACACCGGTGCAGCGGGAACTCGTCGAGGCGGCCAGGGACGGGGACCACGAGGCTTTCGAGGTCCTTGCCTGCGGGGCCGCCGACCGACTGTATGCCATCGCGCGCTTCATCCTTCGCGACGCAGACCTGGCCCAGGACGCCGTCCAGGAGTCGCTCGCCCACGCTTGGCGAAGCCTGCCCGGCCTGCGAGACCCCGACCGCTTCGATGCCTGGCTCCATCGGCTCGTCGTCAATGCCTGCATGGATGTCATCCGCAGCCGCAAGCATCTCAAGGCGAACGTGCATCTCATCGAGATCGACCTGCCCCTCGCCGACGATACGGCCGATGTCGCTGACCGGGATCAGCTCGAACGCGGCTTCCGGCGGCTGCGTCCAGAGCAGCGGGCCGTCGTGGTGCTGCGCTACTACCTGGGCCTCCCACTTCCCGAGCTCGCCAGGACGCTGCAGATCCCACTCGGGACGGCGAAGTCGAGGCTCCACTACGCCTTGGAGGCGCTGCGTGCGGCAGTGGAGGCTGACGCCAGACCCGCTGTCCCGCTGACGGGGAGACGGGCATGAGCAAGGTGGGGCCGACGATGCCGCTGGAGGTCCTCGAGGACCGCGTCGCCGCCTGGCTCGAATCCGAGCCCGGCGTCGAGTTCCCTGACTGGCTGCTCACGTCGATCTTCGAGGTCACGCGGCACGAGCCCCAGCAGCGAGGACTGGGGCAGCGGCTGGCCCGCCTGGTCGGGCGCCTGGCTCGAGGGTCGGGAGCAGCCGGCGGCAGGAGGACCGACCGGCTCAGCGCGCTGCGCGTCATCGCGGCCGTGGTCTTCGTGGTCGCCATCGGGATCGGGGCCATGCTCGGCATCCGGGCCAGCTTTCGTTCGACGGCGGTGACGGCACCGGGAACCCAGGCCGGCGTCGCCCAGGCGACCGGACTGCTGGAGGTGACACTCGACGGTGACGCCATCCCGGAAGACCTGGCCGGCATCCTGGTCTTCCGCAAGGTCTACCCGACCGACCAGGAGATCGCCTACGGTCGCGGGTTCGTGCCGCCGAACACCTTCGCCCGCTACGTCGAGTCCGGTGAGCTGGCCATCCGGCCCAGGTCAGAGGTGCAGGTCATCCGGGCCGGCACGACCTGGGCTGAAGCGGAGACCGTCGAGGCCGGCGAGGAAGCCATCGTCGGCCCGGGCGACACGTTCGTCATGCAGGACATCCCCTTCGACGCCTACGGCTCGGAGGCCCTGGGGACGATGACGACACCGGGCGACGATGCCCGCGTCGTCGGCTTCGCCATCCGCGAGTCGAGCCGCTGCTGCTCGATGACGCACGCCGGTATGCAGTCACCCTGGTACCACACGCTGCTCCAAGGGGTTCAGGAGCTGCGCGGGACGCCGGTCAGGCTGCACATCACCCGCTGGGACGTTCCCGCCGGAGCCGACCTGCCGCCCGTCGACGATGGTGCGCTCACGCTCCGCGCTGTCGACGCCGGCACCATCAGCGGGATGATCACGCCTGCTGGTCCGGCGGCCACGGGCGTCGAGCCCAGAACGCTGACCTACGGCCCAGGCAGCACCATCGGGCTCCCCAGGACGCTGGAGGACGGCGATACGGTGCGCCTGTCCAACGATGGGGCGGAGACCGCGGTCGTCTACCAGCTGACGGTCGATGCGGCCCAGACCGCCGACACGACTCCCGCGCCTGCGGTGGCCACCGTCTCGGAGAGCGGCCCCATGCTCAGCGCGCGCAGCGGCCACAGCGCCACCCAGCTCTCGGACGGTCGCGTGCTGCTGGCCGGCGGGGGCGTCGCCGAGGTGGAAGCCTACGACCCGGCCAGGGGCACCTCAGAGCCAGCCGGCAAGATGGGCGGCATCGGCAGCGGCACGGCCACGCTGCTCGCGGACAGCCGGGTCCTGCTGACCGGCGGCAGCGACGAGCCGGCAGAGGTCTTCGACCCTCGACTGAACGACGTGGTCCCGGTCGGAGCGATGGGCGAGGAGCGGCACTTCGCGTCGGCGACCCGGCTCACCGACAGCCGGGTGCTGGTGATCGGCGGCGAGACGGCCTCAGCCGAGATCTACGATCCCGAGACGGACACGTTCACGCCGACCGGTTCCATGAGCACCCCTCGAACCAAGCATGTCTCCGAGCTGCTGCGCGACGGGCGGGTCCTCGTGGCCGGAGGCGGAATGCCGGTCCTGGAGCTCTATGACCCGGCCACGGGGCACTTCACGCCCTCCGCAGCCACGGCCGTGCAGGACTTCGATCGCGGAACGGCCACACGCCTGGGCAGCGGCCCCGTGTTGCTCATCGGGCACGGCGCTCCGCCACAGCTCTACGACCCCGAGAGCGACAGCGTGACGACCGTGGGGCCGATGGTGACGCCACGCTACTCGCACGCGGCAGTCCTGCTCGACGACGGACGCGTCCTGCTCGTCGGCGGCCTGGATGCCGAGACCCTCACCGCGACGACCTCCCTGGAGGTCTTCGACCCGCACACGCTCACGTTCGAAGCCGTGGGTTCGCTCGGCGTGCCACGCTGGCAACCGGCCGCCGTGAAGACGTGCCTCGGACAGGTCCTTGTCACCGGCGGCACGGGCGAGACCGCCCCGATGGTCAGCATCGAGCTCGTGACACTCCGGACGCCGGGCTGACCCTCGACGCTGGGTCGATGGTCGCCGCGCCTCGCCACGGGTGCGACGCTACGATGCCAACGATGCAGCCACGTCCCGGCTTCTTGCGAGACCCGAGGCGGCTGGCCGCCATCCTCATCCTGGTCGCCTGCGGCGCCGCCATCGCCGTCTGGGTGGTGGCCCGCGGCGATCTCGTGGGGGCTGATGCGCGCGCGTACTGGGGGGGCGTGCGGCTCTGGCTCAGCGGTGGCGATCCCCTCGACCCGCCTCCGCCGTACATGCCCTATGTCTACTGGTCCTGGTCGCTTCCGCTGTTCGTGCCCTGGGCAGCACTGCCCTGGGAGACCGCCTGGTTCGTCTACCGCGTGGTCAACGTCATCCTCTTCGCCTGGAGCGTGAGCTGGGCCTACCGCCAGCGTCCGCTGGCGACGGCACTGCTCGTGCTGTTCATCACGCCGGCCCTGGCAGCCACGCTCGACACGGGCAACATCACCTTCCTGTGCGCCATGGGCATCTGGGCCGCCCACTTCGTGGGACCGCGACTGGGTGGCTTCCTGTGGGCCCTGGCCGCGGCGCTGAAGTGGTTCCCGGCCGTCCTCTTCCTGATCCTGCCGGCCCGTGCGCGGCTCTGGGGCATCATCTGGATGGCCCTGCTGGGCCTGCTCACCCTGGCCGTCTGGCCCGACGTCGTGCGCCAGCTCGGGCTCGTCATCGGATACCCACGGCCCCTGCGCATCGACTATCTGCTCCTCGCCTGGGCGGCCGTGCCCTGGCTCTGGGCGCACCCCGCGTGGTTCGAGTGGCGCACGTGGGGCAAGCAGCTGGCGGTGCACCTCGCTCGGGCACGACTGGCGCTGGGATCCTGGTGGACATCACCCGGTCGCGTCGCGGCCCAGCGCCCGGTCGCGGCGCAGGGGACACGCGACTTCCTGGCCCTGGACTAGGAGAGCGTGGCTGATCCGACGGCCGTGACACCGCTGGGCTGGCAGTCGGGGCACCAGTAGAGGCGGCGCGGCGGCTGGCCGAAGGAACGAGACAGGACATGGGTCCCGCACCGCCGACACGGGCGCCCGGCTCGGCCGTAGACCCAGGTGCGGGCACCCCGCGGTGGGGCATCGTGGACACCAGGGCCGCGGGCGTCAGGCACCGTGACGCGCGGCTGGCCGGAGAGATTGGCACCCAGGAGCCTGGCGCCCGTGCCCAGCAGCCGCTCGATGACCCCGGGTGCGAGCGATCCTGCCTGCGCGAACGGGTCGACCCGTTCGCAGAAGAGGATCTCGCTGCGGTAGACGTTGCCGAGGCCCGCCACCGCGCCCTGATCCAGGAGCGCCTCCGCGATGGTCAGCCCGTTCCGGGATGGGAGACGAAAGCGGGCCGCGGCAGCCTCGACGTCGAGCCCCGCATCGAGCAGGTCGGGACCCGATCGGCTGACGATGGGGTGCAGCTCCAGGGCCCTCGTCTCCAGCAGCTCGACCACGGGTGCCGCGAAGCAGACGGCCACCACCCGGTCCGTCTCGATGACGGCGGCCGCGGCTCCACGCTGCCTGCGCCACGGGTCCCCGGGGGAGTAGCGATGCCAGGCACCCTTCATCCCGAGGTGCGTGTGAAGCGTGAGACCCACGTCGAAACCGAGGAGGAGATGCTTGCCGTGGGTCGTCACGGCAGTCACGTGGCTGCCCACGAGCCGCTCGAGCCGAGCACCGCCGGGGCGGCCCCTGGCAGCCCTGACCTGGCTGCCGATCAACGCGCGTCGCAGGACGTCGGCGGTCCGGAACAGGGTGTCACCCTCGGGCATGGCGCGATGACCAGGCAGCCATCAGAGGACCAGGCCGCGGTAGCTCGGTCGGAAGCCGAGGGCCACAAGGCGTTCGCGCTGCGGCGAGGTCCCCATGGCCAGCCCGTCGAGGCGCTCGATCTGCATTCGGCGCACCCGGCCGTCCACCTGCAGGGACCGCAACGCCTCGATGCAGATGGCAGCCACGCCATCATCATCGAAGGGCGGGTAGGTCAGCAGCGACCGCCCGCCGCGCTCCAGCACGAGCGCCAGGTCCCCGTCGTGAAGGATGACGAAGGCCCCGCTGGCGCGGCCTGGCGAGCGATCGTGGCGCTCACCAGCACGGGGCCACGGGAGCGCGGCGCCGTAGGGATTGGCGGGGTCGGCTGCTGCCAGGAGGAGTGCGCTGGCACCCGGGTGCAGGCCGGGACCCGGGTCTCGCCGCAGGGCGCGCAAGCGATCGACGGCCCCCACCAGCGCGAACTGAGCGCCGCCCAGACCCTCGACGAAGTACCCGCGCCGCACCCGGCCGCGTTCCTCCATCTCGCGGTATACCGGATAGACGGCCCCGAAACCACCCATGACGCCCTCGGCCATGACCGCGTCGCGTGTCACCACCCCGTGGCGCTCGAGCAGGGCTGCCGCCAGCGCGGCACGCCGTTCGGTGCCCGAGGGCTCGCGACCCCCGGTCAGCATCGTCATCGTGCGCAGTGTGTCGCCCACCAGCGACCAGCGACCGGCAGCTTCTGGCGGGCCCATGCGCCCCGTGAGCCTCGAACGCGTCGGAACGGCCGGGCGCCGGGCGTCGCGCCGTGGCCAGCGCAGGGCGCGCAGTGGCGCGAAGGTGTCATTGCTGACCTCACCGGCCCAGACGAGGTCCCACAGGGCGTCCAGCATCTCACGCTCGCTCGGCGGTCGATGACCGGCCTGCCCGGCCGCCCCGACCGCCGCTGCGAGCAGCTCGCGATGGAAGGAGGCGCCACGCTGCGCGAGGTGCTCGCGCAGGGCAGTGTGGAGCCACGACGCGGTGCCCTCGCCGATCGCCGTCGCCGACCCATCCCGAGAAGCGGTCGGCAGCAGCAGCGCCAGGCGATCGGGCCGATACAGCGCGACGCGTCCATCGTCACGCCCGAGGCTGCCGGCGCCGACCCAGACGACCTCCCCGGCGGCTCCCAGCTGGTCCAGCATCTGCGGCTGGTAACCGCGGACGCGCACCGACAGCACGTCCCGCTCGAGGACGCTTGCCGGCAGCGCCAAGCCCTCCAGCTGGGCGATGACCTCGACCAGCCGCTCGAGGCCGCCACTCTCGCCACCCACGCCCTGCCAGGCCGGCAGGAAGCGCGCCAGGGTGGCCGGCTCGACGGGCTCGATCTCGCGCCGCAGGCGCGCCAGCGAGCGACGACGGATGAGCCGGAGGACCTCCGGGTCACACCACTCGCGCTCCACGCCCTCGGGGCGGAACTCGCCGCGCAGGAGCACACCCGTGGCCATGAGCCGTTCAAGGGCGCCCTCGACGATGCCCCGCGGCAGCTGCCAGCGACCCGCCGGCGCATCGGTGAGGAAGGGTCCGTGGCTCCGGGCCCAGCGGGCCAGGAGCGTATCGAGCGCGTCGGTCGTGGCGGCCAGGAAGTCGTCAGGGATGCCCATGGGCAGGGCGACACCCACGGCATCGCGATAGCGCCCGGCGTCTGCGAGGGCGATCCAGCGCTCCTCCCCGGCGATGCGAACGTGGATGGCACGCCGGTCGGCCTGGAGCGAATCGAGCCACTCCTGGGCGCCGCGTTGGCGGGCGCCCTCGTCGGTTCCACGCACGCGCGCCGCGATCTCATCCAGGGACAGGTCGCCGAGTCGCCGCAGGAGGTCGTGCACGGCGTCGGCCGAGCCGGCCGCCCGAGCCCCGACCAGCGCCTGCAGCTCCAGCTCGACGTCACCGAGCGCGTCACCATCGAGGAGCTCGCGGAGCTGCTCCGCGCCGAGCAACTCGCGCAGGAGGTCACGGTCGAGCGCCAGGGCCTGCGCACGCCGATCGACGAGCGGCGCGTCGCTCTCGTACATGTAGGTGGCGATGTAGTCGAAGAGCAGCGACGAGGCGAAGGGTGAGGCGCGCGGCGTCTCCACGCTGACGACCCGGATCTCGCGCCGCTCGACGGCAGCCAGGATGCCACGCAGGGCAGGCAGGTCGAAGACGTCGCCGAGGACCTCGCGGTAGGTCTCGAGGATGATGGGGAATGAGGCGTAGCGGCTGGCCACGGCGAGGAGCTGAGAGGAGCGCTGGCGCATCTGCCAGAGCGGCGTGCGCTGGCCTGGCCGTCGCCTGGGCAGGAGCAGGGCACGCGCCGCGTTCTCCCGGAAGCGGCTTGCGAAGAGCGCCGAGCCGCCGACCGTGCTGGTCACCAGCTCCTCCACCTCGTCCGAGGCGATGAGCACGGCGGCCTCCGCGTTGGCCGCCATCGAGCGCGGTGAGCTCGCCGGGCTGGCGGCATCCTGCCAGCCGGTCTCGAGGGCAGCGGAGGCCAGCTCTGGGGTATCGGTGGCCGGCAGGCGCACGACGATGCCATCGTCGGACCAGATGGGCTGCACCTCCACGCCGAGCGTCTCACGCAACCTGGCCTCGATGGCCAGCGCCCATGGCGCGTGCACCCGGGCCCCGAACGGTGACAGGAGGCAGACTCGCCAGTCCCCCAGCTCATCACGGAACCTCTGCAGGACGATGGTCTGGTCGGTGGGCAGGACGCCGCTGACCTCGTGCTCTTCTTCCAGGTAGCCAAGCACGTTGGCGGCCGCCAGGGCGTCGAGGTCGTGGTGCTCGGCCAGCCGCTGGAGGGCCTGTTCACGTCCGTGCGGGCCTGCGCCGGCGAGCTGCCAGATCTCCCGCGTGAAGGCGCCCAGGGCGCGACCCAGCTCCACCGGGCGGCCCACGCCATCGCCCTTCCAGAAGGGCACCTTGCCGGGTTCTCCGGGTGCCGGGGTGACCAACACGCGGTCGTGCTCGATGGTTGCGATGCGCCAGGCGCTGGCGCCCAGCAGGATCACCTCTCCCTCGCGCGCCTCGTAGACCATCTCTTCGTCAAGCTCGCCGACGCGCCGGCCGCCACCGCGAGACCCCCGGGCCCGCACCCCCGGCGAACCGTCCCCCGGCGGCGCGTCCTCGGCCAGGAAGACCGGGAAGAGCCCCCGGTCCGGGATCGTGCCTCCCGAGGTGACGGCCACCGTGCGTGCATCGCGGCGCGCCGTGACGGTGCCCGCCGTGCGATCCCAGACCAGACGCGGGCGCAGCTCGGCGAATTCGTCGGCGGGGAACTGGCCGGCCAGCATGCCCAGCGTCGCCTCGAAGGCCTCGCGGCCGAGGTCCGCGTAGTTCTCGGCACGTCGCACGACCGCCAGGAGCTCCTCGACCGGCCACGTCCGATCGAGGGTCATGGCCACCAACTGCTGGGCCAGGACGTCGAGCGGGTTGCGCGGCACGACCGTGGGCTCGACGGCCCCCTCGTGCATGAGGCGCGTGACGACGGCGGCCTCCAGGAGGTCTCCGCGGTACTTGGGGAAGATGACGCCTCGCGAAGGCTCACCCACCCGGTGACCGGCCCGTCCGACCCGCTGCAGGCCCCGGGAGACCGACAGCGGCGACTCGACCTGGATGACGAGGTCCACGGCCCCCATGTCGATGCCCAGCTCCAGCGAGGAGGTGGCCACGATCGCCGGCAGCCGGCCCTGCTTGAGCTGCTCCTCGATGATGAGCCGCTGCTCCCGGGCGATGGAGCCATGATGGGCCCTGGCCAGCTCCTCCCCCGCCAGCTCGTTGAGGCTGAGGGCGATGCGTTCAGCCAGCCGGCGGCTGTTGGTGAAGACGATGGTGCTGCGATGGGCCCGGATGAGCTCAAGGATGCGCGGGTACACGGACGGCCAGATGGAGGTGCGGGCATCCGGCCCTGAGGCTGGACCGCCGGGCGCCTCCTCCAGGGGGATGATCTCACCGAGCCGGCCCATGTCCTCCACGGGCACGACGACCTGCAGGTTCAGCGCCTTGCGGACGCCAGCATCGACGATGGTCACGGGTCGGGGTGGGCCACTCTCGCCGCCCGGGCTGCCCGGCGGGCCAGGCTGCCGGCCACCCAGGTAGGCCGCCACGGACGAGAGCGGTCGCTGCGTCGCCGAGAGCCCGATGCGCTGGAGCGGCTGCGCGACGTTCGCCTCCAAACGCTCCAGGGAGAGCGCCAGGTGCGCGCCACGCTTGGTCCCGGCCAGCGCGTGGATCTCGTCCACGATGACCCAGCGCACACCCCCCAGGGCGGCCCTGGCCTGCGAGGTCAGGATGAGGTAGAGCGATTCCGGCGTCGTGACGAGGATGTCCGGCGGCCGCTTGGCGAAGGCTCGCCGTTCGTCGGCCGGGGTGTCGCCCGTGCGCATGCCCACTCGCACCGGCCGCGCCGGCTGACCAAGCCGCTCGGCTGCCAGCGCGATACCTGCCAGGGGCGCGCGCAGGTTGCGGTCGACGTCGTGGACGAGCGCCTTGAGCGGTGAGATGTACAGCACGCGCAATGCGCGCATCGGGTCGTCGGGGCGATCCTCGGCGAGCAGCCGGTCCAGGCACCACAGGAAGGCGGCCAGCGTCTTGCCGCTGCCGGTGGGGGCGCAGATGAGGGTGTGCTGTCCAGCTGCGATGGCCGGCCAGCCCTGCGCCTGTGCCTCCGTAGCGGCCTCGAACGAGCCGCGGAACCACTCGCGCGTGGCAGCCTCGAAGCTTGCCAGCGGGTCATGGCGCGTGACTCGGGTCGAACGGGACACGGGATGGACATCCTACCATCGGACCTGCGGATTAGCACATCCGTTCGACGCTCCCGCCCGAAACGGGGACGCGGCACGGATGGCCGGCGATTGCTCGATAATCGATGATTGCTGGAGACAGCGCGTCATGACGCGGGCATCTCCATCTCAGGCGACGATCCACATCGAGGAGGACGCCCGATGGGCCAACTGGACAGGTTCAGACTCGACGATCGGGTGGCGTTCATCGCGGGCGGCGGCGGTGCCATCGGCTCGGCCATGGCCGTGGCTTTCGCGGAAGCCGGAGCGAAGGTCGCTGCCGTTGACATCACGCAGGAGTCGGTCGACGCGACCGCTGGCCGTGTGGCCGCGGTGGGCGGTGAGTGCCTGGCGCTCACCGGTGACATGACCGATCGCACCGCGGCCGAGCACATCGTCGAGCAGATCGGGGAGCGCTTCGGCCATCTGGACATCATGGTCAACGCGATCGGCGGCGGAGCCGGAAAGGTCCTCTTCGAGGCCCAGGACTATCCCGACGACGCCTGGGACTGGATCTACGATATCAACGTGCGCTGCACGCTCGTCCCGACGCAGGCTGCCGTGAAGGCCATGATCGCAGCTGGTCGCGGCGGCAAGGTCCTCAACATCAGCTCGGTGCGGGCGGCCCTGGGCATCCGGGCCGGCTACTCGGCGTACGTGGCCGCGAAGGGGGCCATCAGCTCGCTCACCCGCCAGTGGGCCACCGAGTGGGCCAAGTACGGCATCAACGTCAACGCCATCTCCCCGACCTTCGTGGACACGCCCCAGGTGGCCATGCTGCTCGACGACCCGGCCTTCAAGAAGTCGCTCACGGACCGTATCCCCATCGGCCGGGTGGGTGGCACCGATGACCTCGTGGGCGCCGCCATCTTCCTCTGTTCGGATGCCAGCACCTTCATCACGGGCCAGATCCTGGGCATCGACGGCGGCCTGACCGCGACCCAGTAGCCAGAGACACTCCGGGAGGACATCGACCGTGGAACCAGCCATGGAGCAGGTCACCGCCAACGTCTGCACCAACACCAGGCTGCGTGGCTGCAACCCCAGCTATGTCGTCACGAGCGACGGCGTGGTCGTCATCGACACGCCGCAGCTGCCGACGAAGGCCGTGGCCATGCGCCAGGAAGCGGAGTCGCACGGCCCCATCCGCTACCTCATCAACACCGAGCAGCACGTCGACCATATCTTCGGCAACTGGTACTTCAAGGGCGCTGGCACGGTCGTCAACCACCGCGAGCTGTACGAGCGCTTCATGGTCGTCTTCCCCGAGCTCGACCCGTTCGCCTATGCGTACGAGTCGGTGCCGGGTGACAACGCCAAGGGTACGGACCTTGACGAGCCGGAGGGCGTGGCGCTCTGGCCAGACCGCGAGGAGTACTACCGGGACCCCAACAAGGGCCGCATCATCTTCACCGGGGACCTCACGCTGCGCGTCGGCGAGCACACCTTCCACCTCCTCCACACCCCCGGGCACACGCCCGGCCAGCTCGCGGTGCACGTCCCGGAGGAGCGCGTGGTCTTCACGGGCGACACGATCTTCTCGGGCTGCCAGACCTGGCTGATGACCTCAGACGTCGACCAGTGGCTCGGAGCGCTCGAGCGCATCCGCACGCTGGACATCGACCTGATCGTGCCCGGCCACGGACCGGTCGTGCCCAAGTCCTACCTGGATGTGCAGCGCTCCCATCTGCTGGCCTGGAAGTCAGCCGTGGCGACGGCCATCGGCAAGGGCTGGTCCCGCGATGAGACCATCGCCCGGGTCAGCTTCCGGGACGAGTTCGGCCCGGTCGACATCGGCCAGGGGTACATGCTCGACTACATCCAGTCGCGCAATGCCGCGGCGCTCTACGACAAGCTGACCGGCAGCGCGCCGCGTCTCACCGCACCCGACGGAACGCCTGCCGCAGCCACCTGAGGCAGGCGTCGATCTCCAGCCGCGCTCGAGGCGACCGACCGCCCACCCCGGGCGCGCCACGATGTGGAAGGCACGGCGAAGACCCGGCGCGGCGGTCAGGCGCGGCCGGCCGCCACTTCCTCCTCGCGCGTCCTGCCGGCCAGGCGGATGAGGTCCTCGTGCAGCTCGAACCAGACGCCGTGGTAGCTATCCAATCGCGGCGAGGCGATGTAGCGGCCATCGCCGGCCGTCGCCGCCGCGGCCGCGGCATCCAGGCGCTGGGCGTATCGCACCAAGCGCGGCAGGTGCCCCACCAGCGGGCTGATCCAGGCTGAAGCATCGGCGTGGAGCGCTGCCAGCCCTGCCAGGACCGCGGCATCGTAGGCAGCATCAGCGTGGTCGTTGAGGACCTGCTGTCCGTCAGCCTCCTTCATCTGCCAGGCAGTGACGATGGTCTTCATGCGGCCGTCGAGGGCCACGAAGCCATCGAGGGCGGCAGCCGCGTTCGCGGCACCCCACGCATCACGATCGCCCGCCAGCATCTCTGCTCCGATGGCCTTGCCGTCGGCACTGAGGCTGAACATGCCGCTATTGCCGGCCACGATGCCATCCGCGGCCAGCCGGTCGAGCAGATCGGCGGCCTCCTCGCTGCTCACGCCCAGCGCAGGCGCCAGCAGGTCCGCCGTCACATAGCCCTTGATGGCCAGCGTCCGGATGACGTCGTCGCGAGTGACGGCGCCGTCCCCGCTCGTCGCTGCAGTCTCCTGCGGCATCTCACCACGCTCCTCTCCCCTCCCGATCTCGATCCCGAGCTCCTCGGCCCAGGCGAGCAGGATCGCAGCCTCTGGCACGATCGTCCTGATCGCATCTGCGGCACCCTCGAAGACCTCCCCGCTGGCACCGTCGATACTGAGGACGTCACCCTCACGGTAGGTCGTCACGCCGATCGTCACCTCGCCGTCCGCCACCACGACCCCAGCTGCGCCCACCACCGCCGGGATGTCCCAGCCCCGGGCCACGACCGCGGCGTGGCTGGCCAGGCCGCCCGTGGCCGTCAGGATGCCCACCGATCTGGCCATGCCGTGCACATCGTCCGGGGACGTCTCGGCTCGCACGAGGAGCACGGCCGTGCCCTCGTCCGCCATCTTCACGGCGCTCTCCGCGGACGTGGCGATGGCGCCCGAGGCCAAGCCGGGCGAGGCACCCAGCCCGGTGGCGATGACGGGCGCATCGACCGAGCGCTCCGCGCTCGTGTGCGGCGGGTCAGCCAGAAGGGCAGAGACACGCTCGACGGCCTCCGCCCGGGTGAGCGGGAAGTCATCATCCTGGGCCATCTCCACGGCGATCCGGCAGGCCGCCTGGGCAGTGCGCTTCCCGATGCGTGTCTGGAGCATCCAGAGCCGCCCGTCCTCGATGGTGAACTCGATGTCGCAGACGTCACGGAAGTGCCGCTCGAGGCGATCGGCGTATGAGCGCAGCTCGAGAGCCACCGAGGGCAGACGATCGTCGAGCGCGGTGATGGGTTCCGTGGCGTGGGTGCCGGCCACGACGTCCTCACCCTGTGCACCGAAGAGGACATCGCCGTACAGGACCTGCTCCCCGGTGGCGGGATTTCGCGTGAAGAGGACGCCGGTCGCGGAGTCCGGGCCGTGGTTGCCGAAGACCATGGCCTGCACCACGACCGCCGTGCCGAGGTCATCGGCGATGCCCTCCCGTTCACGGTAGGCCCGAGCCCTCTCGCCGTCCCAGGAGCGGAAGACGGCCTCGATGGCACCC
>JBFYUV010000228.1:0-5143 GCA_041299865.1 Chloroflexota bacterium | reverse complement strand
GAGGGCGTCCTGCAGGCGGCGCAGCCGGCAGACGAAGGTCGATTCGTCGATCGTGACGTCGTCCTCGGTGATGGTGGCGCCCCTGGCGACGGCCTGCCGCACGACGGCACCGGCCCCGATGCCGATGGGCACGGCGCGCCGGGCGCGGGCGTCGGGGTAGGTCGTGATCGTGCCGTGCCAGTCGGTGCCGCCGATGCCGTCAAGGCGCTCGCCCGGGGACAGGTCCCGCTTGGCCGTGCAGACGACCTCGGCGTGCATGGCCTCCGCGGTGGCCGTGACCTCGCCCAGCAGGACCGCCTCCGCGATCGACTGCGGCGTCTCGAGGTCGCAGAGGTGGTAGGGCCGGAAGTGCAGGTAGTAGGGACCCTCGGCGTGGGTGATGAACTTCATCTCGGTGCGGATGCGCGCGTCGTAGGAGCGCACGATGGCGAAGACGCCGGGGGCGATGGCGCCGGTGGAGTAGTCGACGCAGCCCGAGCGCGAGAGGATGCCGCCATCCTCGGCGGGGATGAAGACCTTCTCGAGGTCCTCCACTTCCACCTTCGGCCCGTGCATGCCCGGCACGTCCGGCAGGAGCCCCGTGCTGTTGGAGACGGCGGCCATCTCCACCATCGTCTTGGTGCCGTCCTTGAAGGCCGCCAGCATCTTGGGGTTCATGCCCTTGCCGGCCGCCTCCTCGGCGCACGACACCGCCGTGGCGGCCAGATCGATGACGTTGTTCTTGCCCTTGCCCAGCGTCACGACCTCGAAGCCCATGAGCAGAGCCTGCTCCCAGAGCATCTTGCAGACACCCGGCTCGTCACCCGAGGCGACGGTGTAGATGGCCCCGCTGCGGCGAGCCAGCCGGTCGAGGTAGAGGCCGATGGTGATGTCCGTCTCGACATTCATCATGACGATGGGCTTGCGGGCCATGATGGCCTCGTAGGCCACCCGCGCCCCCACGTCCGGCACGCCGGTCACCTCGACGAGCGCCTCCAGGCCCTCCAGGGCGGGCATGGCGAGGGCGTTCGGGGTGACGACCGGCCGTCCGGCGCGGATGGCGTCCTCCGCCTGGCCGAGGTCGTCGGTGATGACGATGTCGTCGGCCGCGTGACCCATGTCCCGGTAGGTCCCGATGCCGCGCTGCGGATCCATGTCGGCGATGGCAGCGACGCGCATGCCCTCGACGTTGTGGATGGTGTGCGCCAGGCCGGAGCCCATCTGGCCACAGCCGACGATGCCGACGCGGATGGGATCACCCTCCGCTGAGCGCTTCCTGAGCTTCGAGACGAGCTCCATGCCTGGCTCCTACCCTTCCACGGGCCCCGCCGACCGGAGGCCGGCGAGGGCCACGAAATCGTCCTTGAGGTCCTGGTAGACCTGTTTGAAGAGCGCGAAGTGCTCCATGTAACGAGCGTGGGCCGCGGGGTCCGGCGCCATGGGCTCGACGGTCGTGGCCCACTGGCGGGCGACGCTGAAGTCGAGGAAGACGCCGGTGGCCACACCGGCCAGGATGGCGTCGCCGAAGGGCGCGCCGGTGCGCCGCTCGAGCAGCACGGTGCCCACGTCGAAGACGTCCGTGATGATGCGGCGCCAGAGGGTGCTGCGGGCACCACCCTCGTTGAGCACGAGTGGGTAGTTGACGCGCAGGCCCGCCTCACTGAGCGTCTCGAAGGAATGGTAGAGCGCGAAGGCGACGCCCTCCAGGGCAGCCCGCACCAGGTGACCCTTGGAGTGGTTCAGCGACAGGCCGAAGATTACGCCGCGCGCGTTGGCGTCCCAGATGGGCGTCCGCTCGCCCATCAGGTAGGGCAGGAAGAGCAGGCCGTCGCAACCCGGCGGGACCCCGGCCGCCTGCTCGAGGAGCAGGTCGTAGGCGCTCTCGCCCGTGGTGCGCTCCGCCTCCAGCTCGGCGGCGGAGAGCTGGTCGCGCAGGTAGCGCAGGGTGCCACCGCCGGTGGTGGTGGTGGGCACCGTGATGTAGGTGTGCTCCGAATCGACCGTGTAGGGGAAGTTGATGGAGGCCGCGCCGGACGCCGAGAAGAGGAAGTCGCGGTCGCGGTGGATGATGCCGAAGTTGCCGGCCGTGCCCAGGTTCATCTGGATGTCGCCCGGCTCGATGGCGCCACCCTGCAGCCAGCCGGCATTGCAGTCCACCTGCCCGCCGGCCACCGGGGTACCGGCGGCGAGGCCGCTGTCCGCGGCAGCCTCGTGGCTGACCTCGCCGATGATGTCCTCGCAGGCGCAGAGGCGGGGCAGGAGCGCCGGGTCGACGCCCATGGCCTCGAGGAGGTCCGGGTCGAAGCGCTGGCCGAGGATGTCATAGGCGCCGTAGAACGGCGCCGCCGAGTAGTGCACGGTGGCCTGGCCGGTGAGCCGGAAGCTGATGTAGCCATCGATGGTCAGGACCGTGGCGATGCGGCGGAACTGCTCCGGGCGATGGTTGCGCTCCCAGATGAGGTTGACGAGCGCGGGGTGGTCCTCGAGCCGGTTGGCGGTGACGTTGAAGATGCGCTCCGCACCGACGTGCTCCTTGAGCCAGGTCACCTCCGCGGTGGCGCGGCGGTCCATGAGGTTGTAGGCGCGCGGCAGCGGAGCTCCGTCCGCGTCGATGAAGACGACCGAGGGCAACGCCGAAGACACGGCAATGCCGCGGATCTCCGCGGGAGCCACGCGCGACTCAGCCAACACCATGCGGGTCAGCCGGCAGAAGGCCTCCCAATAGCGCGGCGCGTCATGCTCGGACCAGCCCGGCCCGTCGGTGTGGATGGGGTACTCCTCGAACGCGTAGCCGAGCTGCTCCCCGGCGTCGCTGATGAGGGCGACCTTGGCGCCACCCGTCCCGAAGTCCGCACCCAGCAGGAAGCTCACCGGGCCGCCGCCAGCCGCCGGTCCATGGAGGCATCTCCGGCAGCAACCTGGAGCCCGTCCTGCCCAGCCAGCCGGCTGACCACTCCGCGCATCGCACCCCTTCCGCGGCGATGTCCTGCCCCATTTTGGGATGGGATGATTCTCATAACTGAGACATCTCCCATGTCGAATGGTAGCACCGGGCCGGTCGCGGTTCAAGGTGGCGTGCACGCCCGGACAGCAGACGAGGCGGGACCCTGGGGCTCGGTCCCCGGGTCGCCGCCTCGGTGAGGTCAGGATGGTGGGCGATACTGGATTCGAACCAGTGACCTCGCGGATGTGAACCGCGCGCTCTAACCGACTGAGCCAATCGCCCGAGATTGGGCAGTATATCCCGCTCGCGCGACAGGGCTGTCGGTGAACGGCGAGCAGCTGGCACTCGGTCTCAGCGGAACCCGGGGGCGGACGGGACCCGGGGGCGGACGGGGCCCGGGGGCGGAGTGGACGCCTGTCCACGCGGATGGCACGCCGACCCCACCCAGCATGACTCGGCCACGCTCTCTGCCTGTGGGCGGTCCAGGTGCTCCGGCTGAGTCGCCGGTGACTCACTCGGCCATCGAGTGGCCCGGTGAGTCGCCGGCGCGCCGGATGGCCGGGCTGGGCTCCCCGGTCGGCTCACTCAGTCCGTACCGGGTCACCAGCACGGTCACCCGCACCCGGCCTGCCACCCACGGCGGCGCCTCCAGGCTGCTCAGCCGGTGGTGCCATCCCTGTCAGCCGGTGGTGCCATCCCTGGCGCGAAGCCCCGGCCAGCGCGCCAGCAGCAGCGTGGTGTCCACCCCTTCGACGTGGCAGCGCTTGTGCCGGCTGGTGGCGCCGGCGATGAGGGTCACGGCGCTGCGCCGGACGTCCAGCTCCGCGGCCAGCAGCGCGACCACGGCGTCATTGGCGGCGCCGTCCACCGGCGCGGCGCTGACGCGGATGCGCAGCCGGCCCTGCTCGTCCGCACCCTCGATTACGTTCCGGCTCGCGCGCGGCGTGACGTGCAGCGCCAGGTCCACGCCGCGCGCCATCAACCGACCTGGACCACCCGCATCAGGATGCCGAGGCCGAGCAGCACCACGAGCGGCGAGAGGTCAAGCGTGCCGGTCTGTGGCAGCACCCGGCGGACCGGCGCCAGCACCGGCTCGGTCAGGCGGTAGAGCGTACGGCTGATGGGCCGCTCGAGGCGCGGATCGATCCAGCTCATGAGGACGCGGCCGAGCACGACCAGCCAGGCCGCCACGACCAACGCCTGGACCGCGACCAGGATGTAGGCCATGGCTCAGGGTTGCCCGCCGACCGAGCCGTCGTGGGCTGGCACCTCTGACGCCGTGGATCGCTCGCCGAAGAGCGCCCGGCCCACCCGCACCAGCGTGCTGCCTTCCTCGATGGCGATCTCGTAGTCATCGCTCATGCCCATCGAGAGGCCCGGCCCCAGCCGATCGTCCTGAGCCCGCAGCCGCTCCGAGAGCTCGCGCAGTCGGACGAATGTCGGCCGCGCCCGCGGCCCACCAGCGGTTAGCCAACCCACCGTCATCAGGCCGCACACCTCGAGGCCGGGCAGATCAAGCAGCGTCCCCAGGTCACGCTCCAGCTCGGCGGTCTCGAAGCCAGCCTTGGCCGGGTCGGCGTCCACGTTGACCTGCAGGTAGACAGATGATCGACCGCCGGACAGGGCGCCACGTTCCGCCACGAGGCGGTCGAGGCGCCGGGCAAGGTCGAGCGAACCGACCGATTCGATGACGTCGAAGAGCTCCAGCGCGCGAGCGGCCTTGTTGCCCTGCAGGTGCCCCACGAGGTGCCACTCGGCAGGTCCCAGCAGGGGCACCTTCTCTGCCGCCTCCTGGACGCGGTTCTCACCCAGCCGATCGTGGCCGGCAGCCTGCGCCAGGCGCAGGCGCTCGAGCGGCACGGTCTTGGAGACGGCCACCAGGGCGACCGAGCCGACGGCCCGTCCGGCACGCCCGCAGGCGACCGCCATGCGCTCGAGCACCTCGCTGCGCGCCGCGGCCAGCGCGGCGACCGCGATCGTGTCAGCCCGCTCGTCGAGCGGGCCGCGGTCAGCGTCCGTCTGCGACGGTCAGCGGTTGCGGCGCAGGAAGGCGGGGATGTCCAGGTCCTCAGCCTCCCGGGTCGCGGTCTGGCCGGCCGGGACGGAGCCCGTGGACACCGGCACGGCGACGGCCTCGCGGGGCGTCTCGGTGGCGCCGCCCTCCAGCTCATCGCGGTCTCCGGCGGCCGTGCGCTGGCGCTGCAGCTCCTGCATGTAATC
>JBFYUV010000226.1:0-25058 GCA_041299865.1 Chloroflexota bacterium | reverse complement strand
CGTAAGGCTGCGACGATTGCGTCGCTCGGTCAGGCACCGATGGCCCGCTTCACCGCTGCGCAGCTCGTCACCGTCGCCACGTTCTGCAGTGCGTAGTCGATCGAGGCACGGTGCCAGTCGGCGTTCATCGACGAGCACCCGTCCTCGGGCACGACCATGAAGTAGCCCTTGTCGGCCCCGGTGCGGGCCGTATGCTCGATGGACATGTTCGTCCAGGCACCGGCGACGATGACCGTGTCACGGCCGAGGCCCGTGAGCAGGGCCTCGAGGCGCGTGCCCTCCCAGGCGCTCACACGCATCTTCTCGACGATGAGGTCCCCGTCCTGCGGCTCGAGGCCCGCCACGGGCGCCGCGCCCCACGTCCCGCGGACTGTGCTGCCGGCCTTGACGCCCTCGAACAGTGGCGCGTTCACCTTCAGGCCCGGCGCGCCCGGTTCGACGATGAACCAGACGTGGAGCACGGGGATGCCCCTCGATCGGCAGGCGGCGGCGAGGTCGATCACGTTGGCCACGACGTTCTGCTCGCTCGCGTGAGCGGGTGCACCAGTGTCGGCGAACGCGCCGCCGGCGGTGATCACGTCGTTCTGCAGGTCCTGGACGATGAGCGCGCAACGTCCGGCGTCGAGGATCAGGTCATCTGTCATGGTCTTCCCACCTCATGAACGGCTCGCGGCGCGGCCCGACCAACGTCCGCAGTGTGTAGATCGACGTGGAGGCCACGATGAAGAGCGTCCTCCAGTCCGGGCCTCCCCAGGCCAGGTTCCCGATGACTTCCGGCACGAGCGCCACACCGAGGTGCTCGGCCTCGGGAGAGATGACCCAGACGCCACCCGGTCCGGTGACCCAGACGTTGCCGCGCTCGTCGCACTTCATGCCGTCGGGGCGGCCGTTCACCGAGTCAGAGCGGATGCCCTCGAAGAACAGCCGCCCGTTCGCGAGCCCGCCGTCGGGCAGGACGGAAAACACCTTGATGTGCGCGCGCGGCGTGTCGTTCACGTACAGGAGCGATTCATCGGGCGAGAAGCAGAGGCCGTTGGGCATGTCGAACTCGTCCTTCGGCACGACCAGGTCGAGATCAGCCTGACCGCCCCCGGGTGGGACGCGGAAGACACCCTGCCATCCCAGGTCACGCTCCCGCTCCACGCCGTAGAACGGCGCACGACCGTAGCAGGGGTCGGTGAAGTAGATGGTGCCGTCGGAACGCACACAGACATCGTTGGGGCTGTTGAGATAGGCGCCCTGCCAGTGGTAGGCCAGCGTCTCACGCACTCCATCACGTCGCTCGCGGACGAGTGAACTGGTGACGTGCTCACAGACGAGGAGGTTGAGCTCACTGTCCAGGGTCATGCCGTTGCACTTGCGGGAGGGCCTCGACACCTCGTTCACGGCTCCGTCGAGCGTGACGCTGCGGCGGACGTCGGCGGGCATGTCGGAGAAGTAGAGGACCTGCTGTGCCGGATGCCAGATCGGGCCCTCCGTGAAGGTGAAACCGGTCGCCAATCGTTCCACCCCAGAACCCCCCTGCACGAGCTCGTGCATCGCCGAGGATCTCGCATCGACGCCAGTCACTGCTCCCCCTTTCCGATCGCTCTGCATCGACTCCCGCTCGGGAGCCTCCCGGGCGCACGTCCTGCGGGCGCCTCCTCGTCGCTCATTCGAGATCGAGCAGCTGCTCCCAGAGCTCGATGATGATCTGCTGGGCATAGGGCCCCCGGCCTGATGCCCGGGCGGCCTTGAACACCTCATCGACCATGGCTGTCATCGGGACCGGGACGTTCTGGGACCGTGCCAGCGCCAATGCATACCCGATGTCCTTGAAGAGGACGTCGATGCTGCCACCCGGCGTGAAGTCCCGATCGATGATCCCCGGCGCTGCGACATCGAGGACCTTCGAACCGGCCCAGCCACCCTTGATGGCAGCGTAGAGCACCGCGGGATCGAGACCGTTGGCCTTGCCCAAGGCGAAGGACTCGGCGATCACCGCGAAGGTGCTGCCCACGATCATGTTGTTGACGAGCTTGGCCACGCCGCCAGCACCCACGTCGCCGACCCGTACGACGGAGGCCGCGATGCTCTCGAGGAGGGGCAGGTAGCGCTCGAAGACGTCGGCGCGGCCTCCGACCATGATCGCCAGCGTGCCGTCCCGGGCCGCCCGCTCCCCACCGCTCACCGGCGCATCCATGAAGTCGATGCCCGCTGCGGCCAGGGTCTCCGCCAGCTCACGGCTGACCGATGGCTCGGTCGTGCTGCAGTCGATGATGGCGCCGCCTGACCGCATCGAGCCCAGCAACCCGTCCTCGCCCACGGCTACGTCACGCACGATGCGAGAGGAAGGCAGTGACAGCAGCACCACATCGCTGGCACGGCCCACGGAGGCGACATCGACGGCAGGCAGCGCCCCCTCGATCGCCGCGGCCTTCGCGGGCTCGACGTCGAAAACGGTCAACTGGTGGCTGGCAAGATGCCCGGCCATGTGCCGACCCATGACGCCGAGGCCGATGAATCCGAGTCTTGCCATGGTTTGCCTCCTACTCCGAACGCACGCGGCTCAGGGCCGCTGTGCACCCTCGCGATCGAGGTAGATCGAGTACAGCGACGAGGTCGCGGTGACGAACAGCCGATCGCGCTCAGGCCCCCCGAAGGTGACGTTCACAAACTGCCCTCCGTACTCGCTCTCGGCCTAGTGACCCTCGTAGTGGCCTGTCGGTGCCGGTGCCCGTTCGGGCGGACCGGCCTGTACCGTTCGGATCGGCATCCCCGTCCCTGGTCGAGGACCGCCATTCCATCGTAGTCCCCGCGCATGGCCGTCGCTCCGGGGCCCTCGGATGGAGGTTGCTGAAGCAATGTTGGATGCACTTCGTGTGACCCGAGAACGTATCCTGTCAGCAGCCCTTCTCGGGTCAACGACATCGTCGCCACATGAGGTTCCACCGATGGCCATCCGTATCGCCAACCTGAGCTCGATCCCAGTCCTGGATCTGCCGGGCCGCAAGCTGCAATGGCTGGTCACACCGGAGACGCTCGGCACCAGCAACCTGTCGATGGCCGTCATGGACTGCCCGGCAGGCTCGGTCGTCCGACCGCTGCACAGCCACACCGACACCGAAGAGGTCATCTTCATCCTCGAGGGTGAGGGTGAGGCGATGGTCGACGGTGAGGTCGCGGCGTTCCGCGAGGGTGATGCGGTCTTCTTCCCGGCGAACTCACGGCACATGGTCAGGAACACGGGTGCAACGCGACTGCGCACGTGCTCGATCTTCGGGCCGGCCACGACGAGCGACTCGTACAAGCTGTATGAGGGCGAAGGATGGTAGGCGCGGCCTGACGGCCGGGGGCCACCAGCCGTCCATCCAGCCGCGGCGCCCATCAGGGTGGACCGCATGGTCGCCGCTCGATCGGCAGCCACTCGAACGTCTCGGCCGGGTCGGCCGAGGGTCGATACTCGAGTCCGACGTGGCCGCGATACCCGACGCGCTCGAGGGCGGGCAGGACCCACTCGAAGGCGACCTCGCCACTGCCAGGGTGCATCCGGTCCGGGACATCCGCGATCTGGACGTGGCCGAACCGATCCGCGAATGCCTCGATCCGGGCGATGAGGTCGCCTTCGGAGCGCTGGATGTGGTAGACGTCGAACAGGAGCCCGACGGTCACGCCTGCTTCGGCCTGGAGCAGGTCGATGACCTCGACCGCCTGCTCGACCCGGTGTAGTCCGAACCGCGGGAAGTCGACGGGATTCAGGGGTTCGAGCACGATCTGCGCACCGATGCGCGCAGCCTGGTGGCAGGCCACGGCAAGGTTCTCGATGACGGCCTCCCGGACTGCGTCCTGCGAGGCATCGGGCGGAGGATTGCCGAAGGGAGCATGGATGACTCGGGTGCCTAGTCTCTCTGCGATCGCGACCGTGACGTCGAGGTTGTCCCGGAAGCGAGCGTGCTGACCGGGCACCGCCACGAGGCCGTGCTCGCCCGCGGCCGCGTCACCTGTCGTCATGTTGAGCGCCACGAGGGCCAGGCCGCTCCCCGAGATGGAATCGACGAGCGAGTCGACCTCGGCATCCCGGGGGACGTCCTCAGCGAAGGGCCACCACATCTCGACCGCATCGAACCCGGCCCGGACGGTGGCAGCGAGTTGCTCCGTGAGCGGCATCCCGGGGAAGAGGATCGAGAGATTGACGTCGAACCGCATCATCCGCAGCCTCCCCGATGCATCGTGTCTCGTGCCTGGACCGTTGGTGCGGCCGCGCCCGGTTGCGGCGGCAGCCTATGGGACCAGGACCGACTCGACCAGCTCACGCAGCCGGCGGATGCGGGCCTCTCGGTCGGCACCGAATCGCCCGATCGCAGCGAGGATGCTGGCCTCGTCGAGATGCGCCTCCTCCACCACTTCCTCGATCGTGCCGCCGGTGCGCCAGCGATCGTCCCAGTCGGTGGAGAGCGAGTACTCCGCCACCAGCGGGCCGTCGGTCCAATCGGCCATGAGGGCACGCGCGCCGCTGGTGATGACCATGGCGTCCAGCCGGTCGGCGGCCGAGAGCGTGGCCTCACGGTAGGCCGGGTCCTGTCGGGCGAAGAGTTGCGGGCTGATAGCGGCCACGACCTTCACGTTGAGCCCGGCCCGATCCAGCTCTGGCAGGAGCGCCACGAGGTTGGCCGTCGGCGCCGTGCCGCGCACGATGACGGTTCCCATCCTCGGCGCGCTGTCGCGGTACTCGCGCATCACGTAGGCGCCGCGGGCGGCCTCGAAGTGGCTGGGCATGCCCAGGGCATCGCGGTCGGGGATCTCGATTGGCGGCCGGGTGAGGTGCAGGGCCACGATGGGCACGTCGGTGGCGAAGGCGGCCCCGAGCACGACCGGCACCTCGTTGTACTCCCAGGGATGGAGGTCGATGACCGACCCCTCGGGGAAGAGGCGTGTCACGCCCGGGGCGAAGACGCCGAAGTGCGTCCGCGAGTCGTCTGCCGTCTCGGGGCCCGAGTGTCCCGCGATCCACAGGATCCGTCCCAGGCGCAGGTCGCAGTCCTGGGCCATCTGACTGAGCAAGCGGAAGGGTCCGTACTTGAGATAGGAGAAGGACCCGTAGGTCGAGCAGGCGCCCCAGTAGCCGTCGAAGTCGGCGACGGGGTCAGCGGCGAAGTTGACCGTCGCCATCCCGGCCAGGATGCCGGCGTTGGCGAACTCGGTGATCTCCTGCGGCAGCAGGGCACCACCCGGATTCTGGTCGCGTTCATACCACCCGAAGCCGGGCATCTCTCCCCAGTCCGCCCCGAAGCCCGCGATGTTGGTGGAGTTGGCGAGATCGGCCGAGCAGGCGATGAAGAGCGGACGCCCATACCTGGACCCGGCGTAGGCATTGATGTAGGAGCCCCAGGCTCCCAGCCCTGCGCGGTTGGGAGCCAGCTCGCCGGGCGCCTTGTAGAGCTCGGCGGGGTACGCGCGGAAGTCGGTGATGGCGGGGTCCGTGAAGAGACCTGCCGTGGCGCCCCGCAGCCGGCGATCCGGGATGTCGTCGGGCACCGAGTCGGCGATGGCCATCAGCCGGTCGGAGAGCCAGCGGACGAGCTCCTCGTCACGTCGCAGCACCGAGACGGCGGCCTCGAAGTTGGCCCGCGCCTGCGCCTGGAGGGCAGCCGGGTCCTCGGGAGCAGCCTGATCGACGCCTTCGTAGGCCACGTCGTAGCGAGCCATGAACTCGTGCCGGACCGCCCAGAACTCGGGGCTGTTGAGGGGATGGGGAACTCCGTGGCTGGCCGCGTCGTAGCGGCCGTAGCCACGACCCTTGCGCGTGCGGAACCAGGCCATCGACGGGACGCGGTCGGGGTTGTCCCCTCGCGCGACCTCGAGCACGGTACGCACGACCGGATCCCACTCCATGCCCTGCTCGGTGCCGACGACACGCCAGCCGTGGGCCCCGAACCAGTCGGCGGGCGCGCCGTGGACCACTGAGGAGGTCGAGCGTGGATCGATGCCGAAGTCGTTCCAGTCGACGAGGAAGACGAGGTTGGACAGGCCCAGGCCCCAGGCCGAGTTGAGGGTCTCGTACGTCGCGCCCGGGGTCAGCCCGCCCTCGCCCTCGACGACGAAGACGCGCACGTCCTCGCAGCCGGCGAGCTTGAGCGCCAGGGCTTCACCGGCGGCGACGGGCATGCCGTGGCCCGACGGACCGGTGTTGGCCTTGAGGAACAGCGTCTTGCCCGCCATCTCGGCATGACCGGGCAGGCCGCCTCGATGGCGGAAGGTCAGCAGGTCCTCCCACGTGAGCGCCCCCCGACCACCATCCGGGAAGGCGAAGCGCTCGTCGCCGTCGAGCTCGACGCGCGCCCGCATGGCCTCGTTGAGCACGGCCAGGACCGCGTAGACGAGTGGCACCGTGTGTCCGGCGGAGAGCACGAAGCGATCGCCGAACGTTCGCGTCGGCCGCAGGATGTCCCACCGCATGGCCCCCGACAGGAGCGTTGCCAGGAGCATGTGGACCTTGCTGCGGGAGCCACCGGGGTGGCCGCTCTGGCGGTAGTTGAGCATGAGGTCGATGCACTCATCGACGATGTCCTTGACGACCTCGTAGCGGTCGAAGTCACCCACGGCCGCCTGGAACAGCACGTCGGCCGAGTCGCGGCCCTGGGTCGTACTCACTGATGGACCTCCGTCCTGGTGGATCTGCTGACGTGACCGCTCAGGCGAACGTCTTCGTGACGCTCCCGAGCGTGGAGAAGGCGCCGACATACGAGGAGCCGGCCGCGATGGGGGTGATGGGTGTGAGCGTCCCGGTCATGACCAGATCGCCGGCCTTGAGGCCACGGTCGCGTTCGGCAAGCTTGCCGGCGAGCCAGGCGACGGCGTTGGCCGGATGCCCCAGCGCCATCGCTCCCTTGCCCTCGGCGAACACCGTCCCATCCTGCGAGAGGGCCACGGACTCGCCGAGCAGGTCGACGTCAGCCACCGGCACCCAGCGTCCGGAGAGCACGATGCGGGCAGAGAAGCCGTTGTCGGCGAAGAAGTCGGGGTAGGGGCACTTCCAGTCGAGGATGCGCGCGTCACAGACTTCGAACGAGGCGCTCACGGCATCGGTCGCGGCGATCACGTCGTCGATCGTCAACCCCGAACCCGAGATGTCGTCCTTCAGGCGGAAGCAGATCTCGCTCTCGATCTTGGGTGCGATGAGCTCGTCCATGGCCAGGCTGCCACCGGACGGCAGCACCATCTCCTCGAAGAGGTAGCCGTAGGTCGAATCGGGCAGGCCCATCTTGTCGCGGACAGCGATGTTGGTGAAGCCGACCTTGTAGCCGGCGATGCGCTCGCCAGCCTCGAGTCGGCGAGCCACGTTCAGCTCGCAGATGGCGTGGGCGGCGTCGAGGGACAGGCCGCCCTCGACCAGGTCCGAGGCGGGGCCGATGGGCTGGCGCGCCTTCTCGGCGTCGCGGAGCACCTGTCCGACTCGTTGGATGTCGTCCATGGGAGTACCTCCTGTCAGTCTGGTGGGATGGGATCGGTCAGCCGGAGCTGTCGTCGGCCGGCCGGAAGGGCCAGACCTTGGTCGTCGTGTAGCCGCCGTCGACGGCAAGGGTCTGGCCGGTCACGAAGTCCGAGGCAGGCCCGAGCAGGTAGACCACCATCGGCGCGATGTCCTCCGGTGTGCCCCAGCGGCGGATGGGCTGCACCCCTTCGCGCCAGGCGGCGATATCCGGATCGCTCCACACGCGGACCGTGAGGTCGGTCCAGATCAGCCCCGGAGCGACGCAGTTGACCTGGATGTCGTACTGGCCCCATTCCGCGGCGAGGGCACGGGTCAGGCCGCCGAGGGCGGACTTGGTCATCGAGTACAGCGCCAGGTACGGCAGCGAGGTGACCTGGTTGGAGCTGCCGATGAAGACGATCTTGCCGCCACGGCCGCGCTTGAGCATCGCCGTCCCCGCGGACCGGGCAAGACGGATCGCGGCGTGGAGGTTGGTATCGAGGATGCGCGTGTATTCCTCCTCGGTGTAGGTCTCGAAGGCCTTGCGGACGTTGACGCCGGCGACGACCACGAGCCCATCGAGGTCCGGCAACGCAGCCGTGGCCTCCTCCACCGACCCCGCATCGGTCACGTCGAGCGTGACCGCTTCCGCGAGCAGCCCCTCGTCCACGAGACGGTCCGCCTCGGCACGGAGGGCCTCGATCGAGCGTGCACCCATGATCGTCCGGGCGCCGGCGGCGGCCGTCTCCCGGGCGATCGCCAGACCGATGCCCCGGCTGGCGCCGGCGACGAGGACGGTCCGACCCTGCAGCGAGAAGCGTTCGTACGTGCTCATCTATCCATCCCGCCCGACCAGGACCACGACCTTCTCGGTCTCCTCGGGGTGCTCGATGAGGAGCTCGAGCGCATCACCGGCCCGCTCCAGCGGATAGCGGTGCGTGACCAGCCCGCCGATGGTGGGAGCATGGCGCTGGACCGTCTCCACAGCCTGCCCGAAGACACCGAGGTTGTTGCGCGAGCCCAGCACGTTGAGCTCCTTGCGCGTGAACGAGATGAGCGGGATGCAGGCGGGTTGGGTGGACAGGCCGACGATGACGATGGTGCCCGAGGCGCCCACGGCTCGGACCGCCGACTCGAGCACCGCGGGCACACCGCTGGCCTCGAAGATGCAGACCGGGCCCTCGTCGTTCGTCCAGGCCTCGGCCACCGCCTCGCTGTCCTCGGTACTCGCGTCCACACAGACCTCGGCACCGAACGAGGAAGCCACGGCCAGGCGGCTGGCCATCGGGTCCACGACCATGACGCGAGCCCCCCGGTCCGAGGCTACGAGAAGGATGGCCTGGCCGACCGGCCCGGCTCCGAAGACGACGACCTGGTCGCCCGCCCCGAGGCCCGAGCGAGCGACCGCGTGCTCGGCGATCGACAGGGGCTCGGAGAGCACGGCCACGTCCGCCGGCAGGTCGCCGGTGGCGAACAGGTTCGCCGCCGGCAGCGCGATGCGCTCACACAGACCACCATCGACCTGCACGCCGATCGTCTGCATGCGGGTACAGCAGTTGCGGTGGCCTCGCCGGCAGGGCAGGCACGTGCCGCATGGCAGGAGCGGCTCCACGGCCACGCGCTGGCCGACCTCGAGGCCCGTGACGTCCCGGCCCAGCCCCTCGACGATGCCGACGAACTCGTGGCCCTGCGTCCTCGGGTAGTTCACGTAGGGGTAGTCGCCGAGATAGAAGTGGATGTCGGATCCGCACAGGCCGACGGCCTCGACCCCGACGAGGGCGTCACCGGGGCCGACCACCGGCTCGGGCCCATCCTCGATCCGGACCTGCCTGGGACCGACCGTGACGACGCGGCGCACGCTAGTAGCCCTTGCCCGAGAGCCAGCCGCCATCCACGTTCCAGGTGGCGCCGGAGACGAAGTCCGATTCGTCCGAGGCCAGGAAGAGGACGACGTTGGCGATCTCGTCGGGCTTGCCCAGCCGCCCCACGGGCAACTCGCGCTTGACGAGCTGCATGAACTGTTCGTCCTGGAAGTAGGCCGTGTTCATGGGCGTCTCCAGCAGGCCTGGGGCGACCGCGTTGACCCAGATGCCCTGGCTGCTCAGCTCATAGGCCAGTGCCCGGGTCAGTCCGTGGAGGCCGGCCTTGGCGGCCGCGTACGCGGCGCGCTTTGTCAGGCCGATGATCCCCGTGACCGAGCCCACGTTGACGATCTTGCCGCGACCGACCTCGAGCATGTGGGGGATTGCGGCCTGGCTGCAGAGCATCGGCCCGGTGAGCATCACGTCGAGCATCCACTGCCACTGCTCGAGCGTCTGCTCGAGGAACGGCACGATGACCCGGACGCCGGCGTTGTTGACGAGGATGTCGAGCCTCTCGAATTCATCGACAGCGGTCTCGGTCATGCGAGCGACATCGGCTGGCTTGGAGATGTCGGCTCCGATCGGAACGGCCCGGCCTCCGGCTGCGGTGATCTCGGCGACGACACCGGCGGCGCGCTCAGGATCGATGTCAGCGACGGTCACGAGCGCCCCCTCGGCGCCGAAGCGCAGGGCGATCGAGCGTCCCAGGCCGGCGCCGGCGCCGGTGATGACGGCGGACTTGCCAGTGAAACGCATGGTCTCCATACCGCTCACCTCCGCTTGGCTGATAGCGCACGCCTGGCCGCCGCGACAATGGCATCGGTGGTCAGCCCGAGCTCCTCGAGGACGGTCTCGTAGGCGCCGGTCATGGCGAAGCGGTCGCCGATGCCGACACGCTCGACGGGCACCGGACAGGCTGCCGCAACGGCTTCGACGACTGCGCCTCCGAGGCCACCCACGATGCTGTGCTCCTCGGCCGTCACGAGCGCCCCGGTCTCCTCCGCGGCGGTCATGATGGCGGCCTCGTCGAGCGGCTTGATGGTGTGGACCTCGAGGACGCGCGCGTCGACGCCCTCTGTGGCCAGGGCCTCCGCCGCCTCGAGGCAGCGCGAGAGCATCAGGCCCGTCCCCACCAGCGTCACGTCTCGACCGGGCCGCAACACGACGGCCTTCCCGATCTCAGGCGCGTAGTCGTCGCCGAAGAGGACTGGGACCTCGTTGCGGTTGAGGCGCATGTAGACGGGGCCCGGCCAGGCCGCTACCAGGGGCAGGAGTCTCGCCACGGCGACCGCGTCGGCCGGCGAGACGATGGTCATGCCGGGCAGGGCGCGCATGATGGCGATGTCGGTGATGGCGTTGTGGGTCGGCCCGTCGAACGAGTCGGAGACTCCGCAGTAGGCGCCCATGAGCTTCACGGGCGCGCCACCGTAGCAGCAGTGGGTGCGCACCATCTCGAGGGCCCGCGTGGCGAAGAGGAAGGCGAAGGTGTTGGCGAAGGGGACGTAGCCCGTGTAGGCGAGGCCAACGGCCACGTCGACGAGGCTCTGTTCGGCGATGCCGACGTTGAGGAAGCGCTCCGGGAAGGCTTCCGCGAACATCCAGCTGAAGTCCGAGTTGGAGACGTCGGCCGACAGGGCCACGACGTCCTCGCGCGCGCGCCCGAGCTCGACGAGCGCCTCGCCATAGGCGGGTCGCATGGGGGCCATCGTGGTCATGCCTTCTCCTCCTCCCCGAGCTCGGCGAGCGAAGCCCGCAGCTCGGCAAGCGCTTGCTCCCGCTGATCGGCGTTGGGCACCAGCCCGCCGTGCCAGCGGTGGTCGTACTCCATGAAGCTGACGCCCCGTCCCTTCGTGGTGCGGGCGATGATCACCGAGGGCTTGGCGTGCACCTCGTCCGCGCGGTCCAGGGCGTCCAGCACCTCCCGCACGTTGTGGCCGTGGACCTCCTGGACGTGCCAGCCGAATGAGGCCCACTTCTCGGCGATGGGCTCCGTGGGCATGACGTCGGCCGTCGCGCCGGTCTGCTGGATGCCGTTGTAATCGAGGATGGCGGTCAGGTTGCCGAGGCGGTACTTGGCGGCAGTCATGGCACCCTCCCAGATGACCCCCGCGCCGAGCTCACCGTCACCGAGCAGGACGTAGACGCGGCCGCGGGCGGCCATGGCCGAGGGGGCCATCGCGGCGGACGGCTTGGGCACGCCCCGCGTCAGCGCCCAGGCCATGCCGGCACCCACGGCTATACCGTGCCCCAGCGGTCCAGCGACCATCTCGACGCCGGGCAGCTTGCGGTCGGGGTGGCCCTCGAGACGGGTGGGGTAGCGCCGGAACGTCTCGAGCTCCTCCATCGGAAAGAAGCCGCGACGGGCGAGGACCGCGTAGAGGATCGGAGCGGCATGGCCCTTGGACAGCAGGAAGCGGTCGCGCTCGGGCCAATCCGGTCGTGCCGGGTCGAGGCGCATGTGGTGGAAGTACAGGGCCGCGAGGATCTCGGCGGCGCTGTAGGGACCCCCGAGGTGACCGCTCTGGGAGCGGCAGACCATCTCCAGGACGTCGATCCGGAGACGCTGGGCCTGTCGTGCGATGTCGAGCGCGAGCTCGTCGGTGTGCTGGTGCATGGGTCTCCCTCGTATCTCTGTGCGGCCTGGATGCGGATCTCCTACTGCTCGCGCCATGCGGCCCCCTCCGGGAAGCGGTACATCTCGATCGCTTCGGGTCGCAGCGCGGAGCTGAAGCCGGGACGCTCCGGGAGGCTGAAGCGACCGTGTCTGACCGTGACCGGGTCACGGAAGTGCTCGTGCAGGTGCCCCACGTACTCGAGGACCCGGCCGTCAAGGTCCCCGGAGACGGCGATGTAGTCGAAGGCACAGAGGTGCTGGGCCAGCTCGTCGAGCCCGGCCCCGCCCCCGTGGGGGCAGACCGGGATGCCGAAACGGGCCGCCAGCAGCAGGATCCCAAGCATCTCGTTGACGCCCCCGACACGGCAGGGGTCGTACTGGCAGACGTTGAGCCCGCCGGCCTGGAAGAACTGCTTGAAGATGACCATGTTGGGGGCGTGCTCCCCGGTGGCCACGAGGATGGGCGCGATCGCCTTCGCGATGGATGCGTGCCCGAGGATGTCGTCGGGGCTGGTGGGCTCCTCGATGAAGATCGGGTCGAACCCGGCCAGGCGGCCCATGTAGTCGATGGCTTCGCTGACGCCCCAGCGCTGGTTGGCGTCCATCATCAGGGCGCGGCCAGAGCCGATCTCCTCGCGGATGAGAGCAGCCCTGCGGCGATCGGCCTCGGGGTCCGCGCCGACCTTCATCTTGAAGGCGCCCCAGCCATCGGCAACGGCCTCGCGCACGAGCTCGCGGACCTGCTCGTCATCGAAGCCCAGCCAGGCCGCGGCCATGGTGTAGCCGGGGTAGCCGTCACGGGCGAGCTCCTGCTCGCGGGCCTCCCGGCCCTCACGGGCACGCACGAGGATGTCGACCGCCTCGTCGCGGCTCAGCGCATCGGAGAGGTAGCGCCAGTCCACGCAATCGGCCAGCGCCTCGGGGGACATGCCCAGCAGGAGGCGCCACAGAGGCAATCCCTCCGAGCGAGCGTACATGTCCCACATGGCGTTGACCACGGCGCAGGTCGCGAGGTGGATGACGCCCTTGTCGGGACCGAGCCAGCGCAGCTGGTCATCGCCTGTGACGTGCCGCCAGAACGAACCCATGTCGGCGAAGAAGGCCTCCACGGGCTTGCCCAGCAACAGCGGCTCGAGCGCGTGGATGCCGGCCACGCAGAGCTCGTTGCCCCGGCCGATGGTGAAGGTGAAGCCGTGTCCCTCCAGCTCCGGCGTTCCGTCCGTCCTGATCGTGACATAGGCCATCGAGTAGTCCGGGTCAGGGTGCACGGCGTCCGAGCCCAGGCGGTCACGAGACGTCGGGAAGCGGATGTCGTGGACCTCGAACGAGCGGATGCGGTGGCTGGTGGACATCGGGTGCCTCGTGAGGATGTGGCTGCGGTGGCCTGCTGCCCCGGGACCGTTTGGCGTCCGGGAAAGGGCGCGCGGCCCCGGGGCGGCGGGATTCAGGTGCTGGGGATCATTCGGGCGGGAAGACGGTGTCCTCCAGCTGCGACATCATCTCGTCGACGTTGTCGGCGGTGACCAGAAGGGTCGGGAAGTCGACCTGCTGCGGCGGCGTGCCGCCGGTCAGGTACTCGTAGCCGACCTTGAAGGACTCACGACCCATGCCGATGGGCTGCTGCACGGAGGCAGCGACCATCTTGCCGGCCTTGATGGTGTCGATGACCTCGCGGATGCCGTCGAAGCCGCCCACGAGGATCTGACCTTCCTTGCCGGCATCACCGACGGCATTGACCGCACCGAGCGAACCCTCGTCGTACTGCGACCAGAAGCCGCAGAGGTCAGGATGCGCCGTCATGACGTCCTGGGCGAACTTCTTGCCCTCGTCACGGGTGTACGTCTGCGCCTCGAGGTATTGCACGACCTCCACGCCGGCAGCGTCGAAGGCCTCCATGGCGCCGTTGGTGCGGTTCTGGCCGTTGATGCGGGCCTGGTTGATCTGGAACATGGCGATGGGGCCGTTCGGGCACCCGTTGGCAGCCAGCGCCGCGGCCAGCGCCTCGGCGGAGGCCTTCGCGCCATCGAAGTTGTTGGTGATGATGAACGAGAGGTAGTCGCCGCTCTCTGTCCCGATGTCGGCGATGACCACGGGCACGCCCGCGTCAGCAGCGGCTTGCAGGACGGTGGGCGCGGACGAGCTGTCGGTCGGCGAGAGGATGATCAGGTCGACCTGCTTGGTGATGGAGTCCTGGACGTTCTTCAGCTGGGTCGCCGGGTCCAGGTTGCTGGACAGGTCGGTGACCGTGGCGCCGACCGTGTCGGCTTCCTGATGGATGCCGTCGCTGAGGTACTTCCAGAACGGGATGCTCAGGTCGGGCGTGACGTACGCGACCTGGTATGCCTCAGGCGCAGCCGATTCGTCCTGCGCCACCACCGGCGCCGCGACGGTCAGCCCTGCCGTCAGGACCGAGAGTCCCAGGACGGCCGCCCGGATCGAGTTGTGACGGATCACGTGTCTCCTCTCCGTGGAGCGCCGAGCCGGCCTCCACTGTGCAGACTCACTCCTTGGCTGGTGTCCGTGCTCTTCGAAGCTGTGCACCTCCTTTCGCGAGGCTCGCGATCGCTCAGCCGCGCTCGCGAGTCAGGCGCTCCGTCAGGACCGAGAGGATGATGATCGAACCCACGGCAGCCATCTGCCAGTAGGGCGAGACCCCGAGCAGGTTGAGCCCGTTGCGGAGGACCGCGATGAGCAGGACGCCGACGAAGGTCCCGAACATCGTTCCCTTGCCGCCCATGAGGCTCGCGCCGCCCACCACGCAGGCGGCGATGGCGTCGAGCTCCATGCCGGTGCCCAGGTTGGGCTCGACGGCCATGAGACGCGAGGTCCGCACGATGACGGCCAAGCCGCACAGGAAGCCGCAGAGCACGTACGGCAGGGCCTTGAAGAGGGCCACGTTGACGCCGGAGAGGCGCGTCGCCTCTTCGTTGCTGCCGATCGAGTAGATGAAGCGGCCGACCTTCGTTCGTGCCAGCAGCAGGCCGAAGACGATGTAGGTGCCGAAGAAGAAGTAGACGAAGTTCGGGATCCCGAAGGTCTCGCCGCTGGCGATCTCGTTGAAGCCCTCTGGGAAGCCCACGATCGACTTCACGTCAGAGAGCACGTAGCTCAGGCCCCGGCAGATGGCCATGCTGCCCAGCGTGACGATGAAGGGCGCCAGCCGAGCCTTGCCCACCAGCATGCCGTTGACGGCCCCCACCAACGTGCCCGTGGCCAGGGCAGCCACGATCCCCAGCGGGATGGCCAGCTCCGCGGACAGCCCCGAGTCCACGATGACCGTCCCCAGCACGACCCCCGAGACGGCCATGATGGCGCCCACCGAGAGGTCGATCCCGCCGGTCAGGATGACCATGAGCTGGCCGGCTGCGACGATGCCGATGACCGTGGACTGGTCGATCAGGTTCTTGACGTTGCCGGCCGTCAGAAAGTAGGGCGAGAGGAACGTGAGCGCCACGCAGAGGACCACGAGGCTGCCCGTGATGGCCAGCTCAGCCCGATGCTCGAGGAGGATGGGCCGCAGGCGATCGGCGGCAGACCGGCTCAGGCTAGCTTCCATCAGGGACCCCTCGCTGCCGGGGCGGCCGTCTGCGCGTCGGCAGTCGACATCCGGGAGAGGGGCGTCGCGTAGCGCATGATGAGTTCGGGCGTGGCCTCGTCGCGCGACAGCGTGGCGGACAGTGCACCCTCGCGCAGGACGATGAGATGGTCGGCGAGGGCCAGCAGCTCGGGCATCTCGCTGGAGACGAGGACGATGCCCAGGCCGGCTTGGGTCAGCTCGTCGATGAGCCGGTAGATACCCGCCTTGGCGCCCACGTCGATGCCCCGCGTCGGATCGTCCAGGAGCAGCACACGTGGCTCGTTGATGAGCCACTTGCCCAGCACGACCTTCTGCTGGTTGCCTCCGGAGAGGTTCTCGGCGCGCTGCTCCACGCTGCTCGAACGGATGGCCAGGCGCTCCGACATGAAACCTGCCCGGGCGGCCTCGGCCGAGCGGCTGAGCAGCCAGCCGCCGCCCAGGGAGAGGTACGGCAGGTTGAGGTTGTGGCGGATGGTCTGCAGCAGCAGCAGGCCGTCCCGCTTGCGGTCCTCGGGGACCATGGCGATTCCCTCGCGGATGGCATCCTGCGGCGAACGGATGCGGACGGGCCGGCCACGCACCTTGATCTCTCCGCGATCTGCCGGCTCGGCCCCGAAGATAGCCCTCAGGAGCTCCGTCCGGCCACTTCCGACCAGACCTGCGATCCCCACGATCTCGCCAGGGTGGACGTCGAACGAGATGTCCCGGAGTCGCGACTTGCGCCCGAGGCCGCGCACCGACAGGAGCGGCGCCGTGGTCACGTCCGTCCGCGAGTGGACGTACACCTGGTCGATGTCGCGGCCGACCATGGCCCGGATGATCTGGTCGGTCGTGAGCTCTGCCACGGGCACTCTCGAGAGGATGTTGCGGCCATCGCGGAGGACCGTGACCGACGTGGCGATCTCGGCCACCTCGTTGAGGCGATGGGTGACGAAGATGAAGCCGATGCCTCGCTCCACGAGCGAGCGCACGAGGCTGAAGGTGAGCTGCACTTCCTGGGGAGACAGGGCCGAGGTGGGCTCGTCGAGGATGATGAGCCGCGCGTCGAGGGCGATAGCCTTGGCGATCTCAACGAGCTGCTGCTGGACCACCGAGAGCGTCCACACCTTCGCCCCGGGTGAGATCAGGCCTCCGATACCGATGCGCTCGAAGAGCTCCCGGACGCGGCGGTTGATGCTGCCCCGATCGAAAAGCCAGCCCAGGCGGTAGGCGCTGTCCTGGTGGACGAAGATGTTCTCGGCCACGGAGAGGTCGGGGATGAGGGTGAACTCCTGGAACACGGAGGCGATGCCGGCTACTCGGGCGGCGTAGGGGTTGTCGAACCGGGCGGGCTTGCCCAGGAAGGCCATCTGCCCAGCATCTGCGTGCTCTGCGCCGGCGATGATCTTGATGAGGGTGGACTTGCCCGCACCGTTCTCGCCAAGGAGCGCATGGACCTCGCCGGCCTCGACGGTCAGGTGGACCTCGTCGAGCGCCTGAACCCCGGGGTAATGCTTGCTGATGTCGATGACCTCGAGCAGCGACTGCCCGGGCTCGGTGCCTGCAGCGGGGCTGGCCAGGAGCGGAGTGGAGCCGGGACCGGATCCAGGCAGGACCCCGATCACGACGCGTCGCCGGCGGTGTCGGGGCCGGTCTTCGCCCCTTGCGGCACGACGACGAACGCGCGGCCAGGTGCCCCGGTCCCGCCACGGACCTTGATGGGCGCGAAGAAGAAGGTGGCTCCGGAATCGTCGGTCGGGATGGCGGCCAAGTTGGCCAGGCACTCCAGATAGACGAGGCCCGCGCCGAGGCCGGCGACGTGGACGGGCTGGCCGTCCTGTGCAGCGCCGATGCTCGGCGCGTCGGTCCCCAAGCAGCGGACCCCGCGCCCCGCGATGTAGGTCGCCATGTCCGGGGTCGGTGCCGGCCAGGCCGGGATGCTCCTGGCCACGAAGGGGTCATGGGCGTAGGCAGCGCCCTCGGCTCCGGGCAGGTAGCGGTCGTCCCAATCACAGCGCAGGAGCATCACGTCGCCGTGCAGCAGCGGGCCCGCCTCCGCCTCCCAGGCCTGGACCTGCGCGGCGTCGATCGGCGGGCTCTCGCCCGGGGCTGAGGTACCGACCAAGTGGCGGACGTCCATGACCCGCGGTCTGCCCGACAGCTGCGACAGTGGCACCTGCTCCGCGGTGGTCGCTCCCAGTGGGTGCTCGTGGGCAACGCTCGCGCCGGGCGGCGGCAGGAAGTGGGCGGGCGCGTCGAAGTGCGTGCCGGTGTGCTCATCCATGAGCATCCAGCGGGTCGTGTAGGGGCCGAGGCGGCCGCTCAGATGGCCTGCCGGCGTGTCGCGATCGGTGAACCAGCACCAGGTCTTGTGCTGGAATGGCAGATGCGTGGGCCACCAGCAGGGGAGCTCCTCAGAGATGAGCACGCTCAAGTCGATGAAACGGGATGCGCCACCTGGCCCTCCGGCCGTTCCATGCCGTTCCGCAGCGGCCACGTCTGCCCCTGGTGGCTGCGTCATGGCGTTTCCCCTCCCTCACAGGACCTGACGGTCGACTCCTGCAGAGCGGGTCCATTGTCATCAGATGTCTCCGCGCCGTCAAGGTCTGAGCCTGGGGGCTAGTTAGGCGAAGCACGCTCATCGTGTCTGATGTGGCCGGCCACTCGACGTCTAGACATCGGATGTCTAGACTGGAGGCTGCGCTGAGGGTTCGGGAGGGACATCGCCATGGGCGTCGCCGACCAGGCCATCCAGAAGATCAAGGCCAGGATCATGTCCGGGGAGCTCAAGCCCGGGGCACGGCTGCCTCCGGAGCCCGTCCTCGCTGCCCAGCTGGGCGTCTCCCGCAGCTCGCTCCGCGAGGCAGTCCGGGCCCTCGCGCTGATCCAGGTCCTCGACGTGCGGCACGGCGACGGCACGTACGTCACGAGCCTCGAGCCCGGGATGCTGGTGGAGAGCACCGGGTTCATCGCCGAGTTGCTCGGCGGAGGTCGCGAGGTGGAGTTCTTCCAGGTGCGTCGCATCCTCGAGCCTGCAGCCGCCGAGCTGGCGGTCGGGCGCATCGACGATGAGACCGTCGAGACCCTCCACCAACTCGTGCTCAAGATGGAGGCCGCGACGTCCGTCTCGGAGCTGACCCAGGTCGATATCGAGTTCCATCGCACGCTGACGCGGGCGGCGGGCAACCCGTTCCTCACCTCGCTCGTGGACAAGCTCGAGAGCGAGACGATCCGCGCCCGACAGTGGAACCTCATCACCGGCGAGGGCGTGGCAGAGGCCACCAAGATCGAGCATCGAGCCATCTACGACGCGGTCCGCCTGCGCGACGCCGACCTGGCCCGGGCGACGGTCACCACGCACATCGCGCGTGGTGAGTACTGGCTCCTTCGGCTGGTCAAGCGCGAGGCACGTCTCGAACCGGGCAGGGACGGCAAGCGGGGAGCCGCCTCCTAGCAGCCGCCGAGAGCACGGTCCCGGCACCCACGAGGGCATCGAGGTCGTCCCGCGCGCGAGCGTCGCGATGGCCGCGAGCGCATCGGCCCCGGGCTCGTTGGGCGTGAGCTCGATGACGTGCACGCCGCCAGCCACGGCCGATACGGGGCCCATCGGCTGCGGGCACGTTGCGCCCGATGGCGGTGACCCTGCTCTCGAGCACCAGCCTCAGGATGGGTGGACGGTCGATCGTGGGCGTGACTCCACTAGCGGCTGACGCGGCCGGAGACGTCGCCGCCAGCCAGCTTCTCGACCTCCGCGATGGTGACCCGGTTGAAGTCGCCGGGGATGGAGTGCTTCAGGCAGCTGGCAGCGATAGCGAAGTCGAGGGCCGCCGGCCCGGACCGGCCGTCGAGCAGGCCGAAGATCAGGCCGGCCGCGAAGGCATCGCCACCACCCACACGGTCGACGATGTCGAGGATGTCGTAGTGGCGGCCGACGTGGAAGCCGTCGGCATCCCGCAGGCAGGCCGACCAGCCGTTGATGTCGGCACTGCGGCTCTCACGCAGCGTGATGGCCACCGCCCGCAGGTGGGGGAACTCGTCCATGACCGCCCGGGTCAGCTCTTCGTAGGCGGCGCGATCGAGCTGTCCGGAGATGACGTCGGCAGCTGCCTCGATGCCCAGGGACCGCTGCGCGTCCTCCTCGTTGCCGATGGCGATGTCGACGTCCGCCATGAGGCCGCGCACGACCTCGGGCGCGGCCTTGCCGTAGCGCCACAGCCTGGCGCGGTAGTTGAGGTCGAGCGAGGTGGTGGCACCGGCCTCCCTGGCTGCGCGCAGGCTCGCCGCGGTGCACGCGGCGGCGGTCTCGGAGAGCGCGGGCGTGATGCCCGAGACGTGGAACCAGTCGGCGCCGTCGAAGACGGCCGCCCAGTCGAACTCGGATGGGTCGGCCATGGCGATGGCGGCCCCGTCGCGGTCGTAGGTGACCACCGAGGCGCGCTGGGCGGCGCCGGCCTCGATGAAGTAGATGCCCAGCCGCCCCGGGCGACGGACGACGTGGTCAGTCTCGACGGCGAACCGTCGCAGCTCACCCACGACCGCGTCGCCAAGGGTCCCCTCCGGCAGGGCGGTCACGTAGCGCGACCGCAGCCCGTAGTTGGCCACGGACACCGCCACGTTGGCCTCACCGCCGGCGAACGTGGCCTCCAGGGCGGGTGACTGGAACAATCGCTCGTGGCCCGGTGACTTGAGGCGCAGCATGATCTCGCCGAAGGTGACGACGAGGGGGCGGCGAGGGTCAGCGAGGCTCACCATGTCGGGAAGGCCTGCTCGTTCCGGACGGCCGCTGCATCCACGCTGGACAATCTACCCTGCCGGCGGCTTCCTCAGGGCACCAAGCCGTAGCTGAAGCGCTCGGTGATGCCCGCGATGGCCGCGCGATGGCCGGGTGGTCGAGCGCGATGTGGAGCCGCCTCGGATGGCAGCCTCTTGACAGCCGGGTGGCACAGGCCACAGCCTCACGCGTATGACGCCACCCACCGACCGGACGACGGCGCCGATCGTGCTCCACCCCGCAGATGACGTGGCCGTGGTCGGCCAGGACACACCGGCAGGCACGCGACTGAGCGCGGGCAACGTCACCGTCTCCACGACCAGCGCGATCCCTTCCGGGCACAAGGTCGCGTTGCGCGCGATCGCCCCCGGCGAGACCGTGCGCAAGTACGGCCAGGTCATCGGGCACGCCACGGCAGCCATCGCGTCGGGTGATCACGTCCACATCCACAACCTGGGCTTCCGCCCGATCGACACTGTCCACGAGTTGCCGCAGCCCCGCCCTGCTGCCCCACGCCCGGTCGCCGAGCGCACCTTTCAGGGGTTCCGGCGGCGCAACGGCAAGGTCGGGACCCGCAACATGATCGGCCTCCTGACCACGGTGAACTGCTCGGCCAGTGTCTCGCGCTTCATCGCCGCCGAGGTCGAGAAGCGTGGCCTCCTGCGCGACTTCCCGACGATCGACGGCATCGTGGCTCTCACCCACGCCACCGGTTGCGGCATGCTCACCGGGGGGCAGGGCTTCGAGCTGCTGCGTCGGACGCTGGTGGGCTACGCCAGCCACCCCAACTTCGGGGGCGTGCTCCTGCTGTCGCTCGGCTGTGAATTCAACGAGCTCCAGGGGCTGCTCGAGGATCCGCGGATGGACATCGGCGTACCGCATCGTGCCCTTGTCATCCAGGAGGAAGGCGGGACCCGCGAGACAGTGCGGGCCGGCGTCGACGCCATCACCGAGTTGCTGCCCAGGATCGCTGAGGCGGGCCGCGAACCGGTCCCAGCCAGCGAGCTCGTCGTGGCGATGGAGTGCGGCGGCTCCGACGCGTACTCCGGGCTCTCGGCCAACCCGGTGGTCGGGCGCGCGTCGGATCGGGTCGTGTGGGAAGGCGGGACTGCCGCTTTCGGGGAGACACCAGAGATCTACGGGGCCGAGCACCTGCTCGCAGCACGCGCGCGCGACCCACGGGTCGCACAGCGACTGCTCGACCGGGTCACATGGTGGCAGCACTACCTGGCGAAGGACAGCGGCTCACTGGACGGCAACCCGTCGCCCGGCAACAGGGCGGGCGGCATCACCACCATCCTCGAGAAGTCGCTGGGAGCCATCGCCAAGGGCGGCAGCACCGACCTGGCGGAGGTCGTCGAGTACGCCGAGGCGATGCACGGCCCGGGCCTCGTCTTCATGGACACGCCGGGCTATGACCCGGTGTCGGTGACGGGTCTCGTGGCCGGCGGCGCCCAGGTGGTGTGTTTCACCACGGGGCGCGGGTCGGTGTTCGGCTGCAGTCCGGTGCCGTCGATCAAGGTCGCCAGCAACACGCCGCTGTACGAGCGCATGCGCGACGACATGGATGTGAACGCGGGTCGTGTGGTGGACGGCAGCGCCACGGTCGAGCAGGTCGGGGACGAGCTCTTCGAGCTCATCCTCGAGGTCGCCTCCGGCCGTCAGACGCTGAGCGAGGAGCTCGGCTTCGGCCAGGACGAGTTCGCGCCCTGGCAGGTAGGCGCCGTGCTGTAGACGCGGTCGACGGTCCGGCCGCGGCGAAGGGATCGCCTCGGGTCAGATCTCGACCATCGGCTTGTAGATCCCGGCACGCCCTGCGGCCCACGTCGGGAAGACAGCCGGGACGTCGCTCAACGTACAGCGGTCGGTCAGCCACGGCCCGATGTCGATGGTGCCCGCCTCGAGCAGGGCGACGGCCCGCTCGAAGTCGGAGGCCGTGGCGTTGCGGCTGGCCAGGAGGGTGAGCTCTCGGCGGTGCAACTCGGGATCGTGGAAGCTGATGTCGGCCTGGACCAGGCCGGCGAAGACAAGGCGACCCCCCGGCGCCACCAGCGAGAACGACGCGGCCATGCTTGCGGCACTGCCCGTCGCATCGAAGACGAGCGTCGGCGGCTCGCCGCCGAAGGCCTCGCGAACCATCGCCGGAGGATCGTCGCCAGGAGCGATCGTGTCCAGCCTTGCCCAGGCTCCGGCGAAGACACGACGCTCGTCCAAGCTGTCGCAGATCACCGGTTCCACGCCCGCTGCGACCAGCGCCACGCTGACGCTGAGCCCGATCGGGCCGGCGCCGATGACGAGGGCCCGTTCTCCCGCGACCGGTGCCCCGCGCACCACGGCGTGGCCGCCGATCGAGAGTGTCTCCACGAGCGCCAGCTGATCGACCGAGAGCGAGGATGACGGGTACAGGTGGTCCGCTGGCACCACCAGTCGCTCCTTCATCCCTCCGTCCCGGTGCACACCCAGCACCGCGAGGCTGGTGCAGCAGTTCGGCCGTCCACGCAGGCACGTATCGCAGCTGCCGCACTCCAGGTATGGCCGCAGCGCGCATCGGTCGCCGCGGCCTAAATCCACCACCTCGCTTCCGACCGCGAGCACTTCGACGCCCAGCTCGTGGCCCAGGATGCGCGGGTAGGTGAAGAAGGGTTGCCGGCCATGGAACGCATGCAGGTCCGTGCCGCAGACCCCGACTCGCCTGACGGCCACGAGGGCCTCGGCTGGACCCGGCTCATCTACCTCGGCGACCGTGGTCGAGGCGAGCTGGCCTGGCTCCAGTAGCGTGACGGCCCTCATGGGAGTGCTCCTTCCTGCTCCAGCAACGCACCCAGCCGACGCGGCGGTCGTCCGAAGCGCTGCACATGGTCCTGATACGTACCCACGAGCCGGAGGCGCAGCTTCAGTTCGTGGTCCACGGCGATGTCCGCCAGGCGGTGGTCCAGGAACGGGTTGCGGAAGCGCTCGAGCACGGACATGACGAAGGCTTCCCCATCGACGATGCGATCGCCCAACGCCGGTACGATCTCCTCGAGCAGCATGGCCTCCAGCCACCCGCTGATGGCCGGATCGTCGAGCGCCTCCCGGACGAGCTCGTGGCCCGAACCGCGCGCGCGCGCCACGAGCGCCGTGTGTGCTCCGTTGAGGATGCGGATCTTGCGCAAGGCGAACGGCGTGACATCCCGCGTCATGGTCACGGCGGGGTGGTCCAGCAACGTGACCTCGTCGGCGGCCTCCACGATCCACGCCGCGAACGGCTCGACGGCCACGGCAAGAGGATCGGCCGTGCCGGACGACCCGCCTTCCCATGACGTCGTGATGCGGTCGACGAGGCTCGTCGTCCAGGTGTTGGCCTCCCGGACGTGCTCGACCACGGAGGGCTCGAGCCGCAGACCCGCCACGTCGTCGAGGACCAGCGAGCGCAGGCGATCGCCGTTGCGTTCGACGAGCTCGCAGGGAACGATGAGCAGGCCCGGCATCCCATCGCGGGCGCGTTCCGCAAGGACGGCAGCCAGGCGGCTCGGGAATCCGCCCGGTACGTAGCCTGCCTGCGTGGTGTTCGAGACCACCAGGGCGAGGTTCGGATCGAGGGCTGCCTCGACGAGGGTGGTCGTGTCCGTGGACGCGTCGACGACGCGATCGATGACGCGGATCTGGCGCCCGGTATCGACCAACCTGCCGTGCTGGAGTCCCCGGGTCCTCAGCTGATAGGCGCAGCCCTGGGCGGCGAGTCGCCCTGCCATCCCCGAGCCGGTGCTCTCGACCACGGTGACCCGGTGACCAGGGCTGCGTCCTTCGGCCAGGCGCACCTGCTCGTCATCGTCGATGAAGGCGTCCACGAAGCCGCGCAGGAAGCGCCCGGTCCCGAACTGCAGCACCCGCTTCATGCTTCTCCCGATTGGTCGGAGGTCTTGGCCCAGCCTGGCCACGGGAAGGAGGGTGAGGCACGCCCCGGACGCGTGTCCGCGAACGGGCCGATGCCTGCAAGTCGACCGATCCCTGCAGACAGGACGGCTTTCATCAGATGTCTGTGTACCACCGAGACCCATGACGGACCGTCAGCCGGTGCAGATTACGCTCCGACGGGTGGTCCAGCAGTGTGCCTGAAACGATAGACATCCGATGTCTACTATGCTAGCGTCCCGCGTGTTCAGGTGGGCCGGGGCAGCGCCAGCTGCCGCACGAGGTGACCGGCCGCTTCATAGGTCGAGGAGGGAACCATGACCAGGAAGTCCACCTTCGCCGCGGCGGCCGCGGCGGCCTTGATGGCGGTGTCGCTCGCAGCCCCCATCCTGGCGCAGGACGAGGACACGTCGGACAAGCGCGTCGCCTTCAGCAACAACTACGCTGCCAACTCCTGGCGGCAGGCCATGCTACGGAGCTGGGATGAGCTCTCGCAGCAGGTCGTGGCTGATGGCGTCGTGGCCGCCGCTGACGTCCGCACGACGCCGGAGAACGACGCCACCCTGCAGCAGCAGCAGCTCAGCGACATGATCCTCGAGGGCTATAACGCCATCGTCATCAATGCCGCCAATCCGGAGTCGCTCAACAGCGTCATCGAGGAGGCTTGTGCCCAGGGCATCCCGGTCGTCTCCTTCGACGGCATCGTCACCGCCGAATGCGCCTACCGCGTCGGCGTCGACTTCGTCGACATGGGCTACCAGGAGATCGTCTACCTCGCCGACACGCTGCCCGATGGCGGCTAGCTGCTCGAGATCCGCGGCCTGGCCGGGACCTCCTTCGATGAGCAGATCAGCGAGGGCATCCACAAGGGCGTGGATGAGTTCCCGCCGTTCGAGATCGTGGGTGCCGTC
>JBFYUV010000216.1:0-5578 GCA_041299865.1 Chloroflexota bacterium | reverse complement strand
CGTCAAGAAGGTCACCGGCGCGTCCGTCGCGCGCAACCTCCGCGACCGCTTCCTCTTCCCGCTCGCCCTCCGCGACACCTTCTTCCAGGGCCAGGAGCCCATCCTGAAGGTCCCGGCCGAGGGCTACCTGGCCACGCGCAAGGGCTATCAGCGCTTCGCGGACGGCAGCCGCTTCCGGCCGAACACGTCAGCTGCGACCGTCGCCAACGCCGCCGGTGCGATGGTCTCGTCCATCCGGGACGTCTCCGACTGGCAGGATGCGCTGCTGAGCGGCAGCATCCTGCAGCCGGCCTCCCTGGCACAGATGCTGGACTTCGACCGCAAGAGCGGCTACGGCCTGGGGATGCGCTACGCGCGCCTGGACGGCATCCTCGGCATCGGCCACGGCGGCTCGCTGCGCGGCTTCGTGGCCCTCATGTACCGGCTGCACCGCCAGGACATCGACGTGGTCGTGCTGACCAACCTGGGCCGCACCAACATCCAGGGCCTCGCCGACGACCTCACCCGGGTCTCCATGCGCCACTTCGGGATCCCGCGACCGCCCACGCTGCAGCCATAGCCTGCGGACATTCCTCGGATCCTTGGGTCGTCCCCCTCAGCCTTGCCGGAATGGATCGAGGATGACCAGCTTCTCGAAGCGGCGTCCATGCTGGAGGTGCTCCGTCGCCAGGACGGTCGCACCCGAACGCGTGGCCGAGATGATGATGAGCGCGTCTCCGAACGAGAGGCTGTGACGTGTCTCCAGCTCCGACGCGGCGATGAGATCATCCGGGTCGATCCGGCGAACCGGCCACGTGGCATAGCGGCGGATGATCGTGCGAGCCCGGATGGGCGAAAGCGGTTTGGGCAGCTTGCGCGTGGCGTTGACGTAGAACTCCTGGAGCACCTGGGTGCTCAGCACGCCTGTCCGTGACCCCCACAGCCTCACGAGCAGGTCACGCGCGAACTCATGCTTCTGACCAGCCGAGCGGTCGTGCGCATACAGCAGGACGTTCGTGTCGACGAAGGTCAGATCAGCGGTCATAGGTGTCCACCCTCGACGGCAACCGGCCTCCGCTCCCAAGGTCCCTCGCGGACTCAAGCTCAGCGAGCGCCTCGACCCGCGCCTGCTCATAGGCTTCGTCCTCGCGCACCAGTCGGTCGATCTCCTCGCCGACGAGACGGCTGATGGAGGTGGAGCGCTTGGCGGCCAGGACCTTCGCCTTGCGGATGGTGGCGTCGTCAAGTCGAACGGTCAGGTTCTGCTGCATCGAGAGCATCCTGTGCAGTACGTGCTGCACGTACTCTACGTGCAGCACGGGTCCGCGTCAATGGGTCGATCGGGGGCATCGGAGGAGGTTCCTCAGGCCGGGTTTCTGCGGCCGGCGTTCGATCAGTCGGCGCTGATGCGGTCGCCCAGTCGCGGCCGCAGGACCTCCGGGACACTGACCGAGCCGTCAGGCTGCTGGTAGACCTCCAGGATGGCGGCCACGGTCCGCGGCAGGGCCAACCCAGAGCCGTTCAGCGTGTGCAGGATCTCCGGCTTGCCGCCCGGCTCCGGCCGCCAGCGGATGCTCATGCGACGGGCCTGGTAGTCACGGAAGTTGGAGACCGAGCTGACCTCCAGCCAGTCCTCCACGCCCGGCGCCCAGACCTCCAGGTCGTACTTCTTGGCCTGCGTGAAGCCCATGTCACCGGTGGCCATGAGCTTGACGCGGTAGGGCAGGCCAAGACGCTGCAGACAGGTCTCCGCGCGCTCCGTCATCCACTCCAGGGTGGCGTCCGAATCGGCCGGCTTCTCGAAGGCCACCATCTCCACCTTGTCGAACTGGTGGACGCGCAGGATGCCCCGCGTTCGCGCGCCTGCCGCGCCGGCCTCGCGCCGGAAGCAGGGCGAGTAGGCCACGTACCGGACGGGCAGCTGCTCGGCCTCGATGATCTCATCGCGGTGGATGTTGGTGACGGGCACCTCTGCGGTGGGCACCAGGTAGAGGTCATCACGGGTGACCACGTACATCTGGTCTTCCTTGTCGGGGATCTGTCCCGTGCCCCGGGCGGAGGCCTCGTTGACGACGACCGGCGGCCAGATCTCCGTCATGCCGTGCTCGCGGGTGTGCAGGTCGAGGAAGAAGTCGATGAGGGCGCGCTGCAAGGCGGCCCCGGCACCCTTGTAGACCGCGAAGCCAGAGCCCGTGATCTTGGCCCCGGCGGCAAGGTCGATCATGCCCAGCGCCTCGGCGATCTCCCAGTGCGGCTTGCGAACCCAGGCCTCGTGCTCGTCGCGCTGCGGCTCCAGGTGGGGGGGCAGCGGATCGCCCCAGGAGCGCACGATGAGGCTGGCCTCCTCACCGCCCTCGGGGATGCCGGGGTCAGGCGGGTTGGGGATGCGCAGGAGCAGCTCGTCCAGCCGACCGGTCACGAGTGCCAGTCGCGCGTCCAGGCCGCTGATCTCAGCCCCGATCCAGTTCGACTGCTCACGCAGCCGCGACACCTCCGGGCCGTTGGGAGCCGCGCCGCCCTTGATGACCTCACCGATCGAATCGGAGAGCGACTTGCGCTGGTTGCGCAGGGTATCCGCCTTGCCCAGCAGGTCGCGCCGCTCGGCGTCCACGACGAGAGCCTCGTCGACGAGGGCCGGGTCCTCGCCCTTGAGCACGCAGCCCCGGCGGATGCCGTCCGATTCCTCGCGCAGTCGTGCTGCCCCGATGCTCATCGGTCCCCTCCCTCTGACAGCCCCGCTGCTCCGTCTGCGGCCTCGCTCGTCGGCAACGCGACCCCGTCGGCCGCGGCCTCGTCGGCGACCCTGTCGGCGGACCTGTCGGCGGTGCCGGCGTCCGCGCTCATGGAAGTTGCGGCCAGCATGGCCCCGGCCTGCCGCAGGCGAGCCGTTACGAAGTCCAAGTCGAGACTGGCGAGCAGCCAGCCCGCACGCGGGCCGTTGGCGCGGCCCAGGAAGGTCGCATAGACGGCCGCGAAGGTGTCGCGCGAGGAGACACCGCGACGCTGCCAGCAACGGTAGCTGAGGTCCTGCCAGGCATCACCGCTGGTGGGGCCCTCGGCCTCCGCCCCGTCGGCCAGGTCGGACAGGAAGAGGCCCTGCACCTCACTGAGCCGGGCGACGTCGGCGGGCAGCTCCTCCCGCACCGAGACCTGGTAGCGCTCCGGGGCGAAGCCATCGAGCCAGGCCCGGGCCACGGCCGTCCGCTCTGCTACGACGGCGCGCTCAGCCTCATCCAGGTCCGCGCCCTTCTCTGCCGCCACGCGGGCCTCCAGGTCCACGCCCGGCACCTGCACGAGCAGCGTGAGGTGTCGGAAGGCGGGCCGGAAGCGGGCGGCCTCGACCTCCACGTCCGCCAGGGGGTCGACCAGGCTGGCCCGGAAGATGCGCTCGGGGTCCGGTGGCATCTCGCCGCGAACCTCGCGCCCCGCGGCGGCCGCTGCGACCCGGTCGAACTCGTCGAAGAGTCCGGGGATAGCGTCACCCTCCGGGTCGAACTCAAGGGCCCGGCGCGGCTTGTGGCGCAGGAAGAGGAAGCGGATGAGCTCCGGCGGCAGCAGGTCGGCCATCTCGTGGGCCGCCGCTCCGCTGCCCTTCGAGGTGCTCATCTTGCGCCCGCCGACGTTGAGGAACTCGTAGGGCACGTTGGCCGGTGGCTCGCGATGGAACACCTCGCGGCTGACGGCATCGCTGCGGTCACGGCTGCCGCCCTTGGTGGCGAGGTCCTTGCCGCAGCCCTCGATGGTGATGTCGAAGTGGCTCCACTTGGCCGCCCAGTCCACGTTGAAGGGCAGCTTGGCGCGGCCGCCGAAGGGCGCCACGCGCCCGCTGTGGCCGCAGCCGGTGGCCCAGGCCACGTAGTCCGGCTGGCAGGCGTAGGCCACCGTCTGGCCGTCCCAATCGGTGGCCAGCGTCGTGCCGATGCGCCCGCAGGCCTCGCAGATGACCGAGAGAGGCAACCAGCCGATCGGCCGCTCGACGTTGCTGACACGCCGGTAGATGTCGCGGACGGTCTCTGCACCATCCAGCGCCCGGCGGATCCAGGGGTCCATGGCGCCGTCGCCGTAGAGCTCGCTCATCCAGTAGATCTGGGGTTCCACACCCAGGCCGATGAAGGTGCCCATGAAGAGCTCGCCCACGAAGTAGCGGGCGTAGCTGGGGGCAGTGCTGCCGGCGGGGGCCGGCACGTGCGCCAGGGGCACGCCCATGTAGCGCTCCACGGCGTCCGGTGTCAGGAGCGCCTGTGAATCCATGGGGTCCAGGTCATCGACGCCATACAGGAACCGGCTGGGCCGCCCGGCCTGCAGCAGGGCGCGGTGGATGGCATCGTGGAGGACGACGCCGCGCAGCGAGCCGATGTGCACCGTGCCGGACGGGGTCTTCGAATCGTTGACGACCTGCGGTCCGTCGAACTGTGCGGCTAGCTCGTCAGCCCAGAACATGCGATGCGGTCCCCTGCACCGTTGGTTCGGGCGGTGCTCCCGGTCAGCGGGATGGGCCGTCGGTGCCCGGATGGGCCGTCGGTGCCCGGAAGCATCGGTCGAGGCCCCGGAGGCATGCTCCGGCCCGAGGTCAGCGGATGTTGACGACGGTGTAGGTGGATGCGCCGGCGGGCACGGTGACGGTCACTGCGTCACCCTTCTTCTTGCCGAGGAGGGCACGGCCGACGGGCGATTCGTTGGAGATGCGGCCCTCCGCGGGTGCAGCCTCCGCCGCGCCCACGATGGTGTACTTCTCTTCCTTGCCCGAGTCGCCCTTGATGGTCACCGTGGAGCCGATCTGGACGAACGTCCGAGAGTGGTTCTCCTCGATGATGACGGCGTTCTTGATGATGGAGGTGAGCGCCTGGATGCGGCCCTCCACGAAGGCCTGCTCGTTCTTGGCGTCCTCGTACTCGGCGTTTTCCGTGACGTCACCGTATTCCTTGGCGTCGTGGATACGCTGGGCGATCTCCGGCCGCTTGACGTTGGTGAGGTCGTCGAGCTCCGCCTTGAGCTTGGCCAGCCCCTCAGCCGAGAGGTATTCGGGCTTGTTCGCGTTCAACGTGGATCCTCGTGATGCGCCCACCCTGGGGACGCGCTGGGCACAGGTCTTGGCGGCTTGTCAGGGTCGGGTCCTGACGGGCGGCCACGTCGCCTCGTGAGAACAGGCGGATCAGGCGCCGTTCAGAGTCGAGATTGTACACGGTCGGGCCCCCGGCCCGACGCTCAGCCGGATGGGTCGCGGACGCCGAGCGCTGGCGCGGTGGGATGGGTCGCGGACGCCGAGCGCTGGCGCGGCCGGTGGGACCTGAGTGTCAGCGGGCCACGTCGTGTCCCGGGGGCGCCTGAACCTCGGCGGCGGGCCGGCGGCGAAGCTGGGGCGCCGTGTAGAGCCGTAGCAACCGAGTGCAACCGTGACACATGGTGCCCCGGGCGGCGTTAGGCCCGGAAGCGAGCGCCGCGATCGCCCTTGGCGGCGTCCAGGTGCCTGTCCATGCCGAGCGTGGGCATGCAGCCATGCCCCACCACGCGTCGGTCTCGCTCCATCCAGTCCGAGACAAGCCCTGCGATGCAGTTCCGAGTGACGACAGGTGGCTGGGACCGTGCCTTACGCCACCCA
>JBFYUV010000207.1:0-16395 GCA_041299865.1 Chloroflexota bacterium | reverse complement strand
GGTCCGTGACGCGCGCGTCTGGTCGCGCTACATCAGCGAGTCGATCGACCGCTTCGGTGCGCGCATGGACGTCGTCTTCGCCTCCCACCACTGGCCGACGTGGGGGCAGGAGCGGGCCATCGGCTACCTCGAGCTCCAGCGTGACCTGTACGCCTATCTCCACGACCAGACGCTGCGCCTGCTCAATCGCGGCCTGGTCGGCAGTGAGATCGCAGAGGTCATGCAGCTGCCGCCGGCCCTCGAGCGAGCCTGGCATGCGCGCGGCTACTACGGCTCCGTGAGCCACAACGTGAAGGCCATCTACCAGCGCTACATGGGCTGGTACGACGGCAACCCCGCGCACCTCTGGGAACACCCGCCGGTCGAGAAGGCGAAGCGCTACGTGTCCGCCATGGGCGGCGCAGAGGCGGTGCTGGCCCAGGCGCGCGAAGCCGTCGCGGCCGGAGACTTCCGCTGGGCGGTCGAGATCCTGAACCACCTCATCTTCGCCGAGCCCGCGCTGGAGGCCGCTCATGCGCTCCAGGCCGACGCCTTCGAGCAGCTCGGCTTCGGCTCCGAGAACGGCACCTGGCGCTCCGCCTACCTGGCCGGTGCCAGCGAGCTGCGCGAGGGCGCGTTCGGGACGCCAGCGTCAACCAACTCCCCGGACATGCTGGCCGCCCTCGCGCCAGAGCAGCTCTTCGACGCCATCGCCATCCGCGTCGACGGGCCGCGTGCCTGGGACGTGACCCTGTCGCTCGGCATCGTCCTGGCGGATACCGACGAGAGCTATCGGCTGGACCTGCGCAACGGGGTGCTCGTCCACCGCGCCGCACCGCCCGAGGGGGCCGACCTCGTGATCCGCACGACGCGCGCCGCCATGCCCGGTCTCCTGGCCGGCAGCCTGGAGGGCGCCTCGCTCGAGGGCGACCGGTCGGTCATCGAGCGCCTCATGGGCGTCCTGGAGGCACCCGACCCCGGCTTCGCCATCGTGACCCCCTGAGGCGTACGCTGTGCGGAGTGGTCTTCGCATGGGAGGGGTGTGTGATGGGTCACGGCGTGTTCCGGTCACCTGGTGCCGTGGGCGCGGCGGCGCTGTTGCTGGTGTCCACCGTAGCGGGCCCAGCGGCGGCCCAGGACGTGAGCACCCGTCCCGCTGCTGCGGCTCCCCAGGCTGAGGTCATCACGCTCGGGGCGGACACGGAGATCTTCCGCGACGACTTCGGGATCACCGGCACCTGGGGGGTCTCCGAAAACGACGCTGGGAGCGTCCGATATGCGAACGGCGGGCTCCGCTTCTCCACCACGGCGGCGCCCAATATGCGGTGGAGCTGGGTCGACCTGGAGGCCATGGCCCCCGTGCTGTGGGTGAGGTCGGCCGTCGAGATGGCATCGAACGGCGGCGCGGCGGGACCGATGTGCCTCACGGGCGGCACGGCCCCGACCCTGCTGTTCGGCATCGTCAACACCGAGGCTGAATGGGTGGTCGGACGCGCCGCGGATCCCAACGTGACCGTGCTGGCGCGAGGTCCGCTGCCCGCGAACATCGATCTGACGCAGGGCGGCACGGCCATCGTCAGCATCGAGTGTGCGGTGACGGGTACCCCGGGCGTCCGCGTCGCGGTCTGGGTGGATGGGGTGAACGTGGCCGACGTCAGCGTCCCCGATGCCAGCGGGCCCTTCTCGGGGCCAGGCCTGTACGGTGAGGGCTATGCAGAGGGCTTCGCTGTCACGCTCGACGACATCGTGGTCGCGACCGGCACGACCTATGCGCCGCTGATGCGCAGCCCGCAGGGTTCGCCACCGCTTCCCCCGGCCTCGCCGGTCCCGGACGGGCCCATCCCGAACGCATCCGCGGCAGCCAGCTTGGCACCGACCAGCGATCTCCTCGATCGCGTGCCGGCCACGATCCGGAGCAGTTGCACACCCGCCGCCGCCGACCCGGCCAACGGCCTCCTGGCTGCCGTCCAGTGCGCACCAGCCGGCGAGATCGGAAGCGCTGCCTACTTCAGGTACGACAGCATCGCAGCGCTCGAGAGCGCGTTCGCTGCCGTGCTGGCTGGCGACAGTGCGGTGACGGAGGGCACCGACTGCTCCGTCGGGCCAGCCCTGGTGGACTACACGATCGGAGACCAGCCAGGGGGCCGGCTGGCCTGTTACCTGGCCGACGGCACGGCCGTCGCCCTGTGGACCAACCCGGGCCTGCTCATGATGGCCATCGGCGCGGAAGCCTCGGGCGATTTCGGGAAGCTGTTCACGTGGTGGAAGGACGCCGGCCCGTTGCCCTGATGGGCAGCCTGGACCACGAACCGAGCGTCGATCAGCAGCGAGCGCGGAGCACCGCGGGGAGAGACTCGCTCCAGCGGGTGGTCGACGCGCCGTTCAGACCGCTGCGGGCTCGGCCACCAGGGCAGCAGCCCTGAGCAGCGCCTCCTCCGCGCCCCGGACGATGCTGCGGACGATGTCCGCCGCGGTCTCGACCGACGCGATGGCACCCACGCCCTGGCCGGATGCGAGGGCGTCGTCCATCAGCTGACCTGGGCCACGTTCGTCAGCCGGCACGACGGCCGCTGAGGCGTCGAAGAGCACCGTCCCGCCTGGCGGCACCTCCACGAGGCGCTGCTTCCAGTCGTCGCCCAGCGAGGCCTCCACGCTGGCCAGGAAGCGTGTGCCGATGTTGGCGCCAGCCGCCCCAAAGAGCAGCGCTGCGGCCAACCCGCGTCCGTCCGTGATGCCGCCAGCGGCCACCACCGGCAGCGGCGACAGCGCGTCGACGACCTGGGGCACGAGGACCGATTCGCCGATGCGTCCGCCGAAGCCTCCCAGGCCACCGGCTTCGGCACCCTGGGCGATGATGATGTCGGCACCCTCGTCGGCGGCCAGGCGCGCCTGCTCGACCGTCTGGACCTGCGTGATGACGAGCGCGCCGCTGTCGTGGATGCGTGACACGAAATCACCGGGCAGGCCCTGCGCGACGGAGATGGCGCGCGGTCCAGCCGCGAGCGCGCAGTCCAGGCACTCCGGATGGAGCTGCAGCCACGGCTTGGTGAAGTTCACGATGAAGGGTCGCGAGGTGAGCTCGCGGAGGGCCTGCAGCTCCGCGCGAAGATCGTCTGGCGACCGCTTGGCGGCGCCGATCGTGCCGATGGCACCCGCGTTGGACACGGCAGCGGCCAGGGCGGAACCACTCCCGAGTCTCCCCATCCCGGCCTGGATGATGGGGTGCTCGATGTCCAGCAGCTCGAGGAGCGGAGTGCGCAGCATGTCGACCTCCGAGAGGGATGAAGGCAGGCGAATGTTGACAGCCCGGAGCCCTCTTGGCCACCCCGTTCCGATCGCTCAGGCCAGCGCGAAGCCCTTCCTCAGTCGGAGGGCACGAGCAGGCGACGGTGCCCGTGCTCGATGACGTCCACGCCCACGCCGTAGGCCTCCTGGACGTTGGCGGGCGTCAGGACCTCCGCGGGCTCCCCGGTGGCGATGGTGTTGGTGGCGTCGCGGGCTAGTGCCACGGTCGAGGGGTCCACGCCCTCGTGCGCTGCCAGCTTGCGCAGCAGGACCGCGTGGTCGGCGTACGCGAAGGCTTGGTTGGGCTCGTGGATGGTCATGAGCACGGTGAGGTCCTGCGCCCGTGCCTGGCGGCGGATCGTGTCGAGGACCGCCACCTGGTTGCGCAGGTCGAGGTAGGTGGTGGGCTCGTCGAGCAGCAGGACGCGCGGCTCCTGGGCGAGGGCGCGGGCGATCATCACCAGCTGGCGTTCGCCACCGCTGAGCGTGGTGATGGGCTTGTGTTCGAGATGCCCGATGCCGAACCACGCCAGCACCTCTCGGCAGAAGCTCACGTCGCCCGCGCCAGGAGAGGCGAAGACGGAGATGTACGGCATGCGCCCGGTGAGCAGGATGTCGAGCGCTGTGAAGGGGAAGGTGGTGCGATGGACCTGTGAGACGCTGGCCACGACCTTGGACAGCTCGGCCGGGCTCGTGCGCGCGACGTCACGGCCCATCACGCGGACCGTGCCTTTCGTGGGCGTGATGAGCTTGCCGATGACCCGGAGGAGGGTCGTCTTGCCGCATCCGTTGGGACCCAGCAGGGCCACGATCTCGCCTCGCCGCACCCCGAACGAGACGTCCCGCAGTACCTCGAGCTGCTCGTAGCCAGCGCTGATGCCATCGATCTCGAGCATGCCGTCACGCTCGCCGCGCTCGAGCATCGGCACTGGCTCCGTACCCGGGTGGGGCGGGACCGCCACGTCGCTCATTCCCAGCCGCTCGCCTTCGTGGCCCGGAGGAGTAGCCAGAAGAAGGGCGCGCCGATGAGCGTGGTGATGATGCTCAGAGGCAGCTCCACCCCGAAGGCGGCCCGCGCCAGGTCGTCGACGAGCACCAGGTAGGTGGCTCCCAGTGCTGCTGAGAGCGGCAGCAGCGTGCGGTGGTCCGGCCCGGAGATCATGCGCACCATGTGCGGCACGATGAGCCCCACGAGCGCAACGATGCCGGCCATGGCCACGGCCACGGCTGACACGAGCGCGGCCGAGACGATGAATACCGCCTTGTAGCGCTCGACGTTCATGCCTGCTGAGCGGGCCTCGTCATCGCCCAGCGCGAGCACGTTGAGACGCCAGCGAAGCAGGATCATGACGAAGGTGCCCGCGACGATGAGGAACCAGCCCTGCGACAGGACGGGCCACGTCACCGCGTTGAAGCTGCCCATGATCCAGCGCACGATGGTCTGCAGCGAGCGCTCGTGAGCAGTGATCTGGACGATCGAGAGCAGTGCCGTGAAGATGGCGCCGGTGATGACGCCCGACAGGATGAGCGAGACGATGGGCACCCGGCCGCCTGTGCGCGCCATCGTGTAGGCCAGGGCCATGGCCAGCAGGCCGAAGACGAAGGCAGAGAGCTGGACCGGCAGCCATGTGGCCACAGCTATGGCCAGCGCCGCGCCGAAGGCGGCACCGGCGGAGAGGCCCAGGATGTAGGGGTCAACAAGCGGGTTGCGCAGCACGCCCTGGAGAACGGCGCCCGAGACCGACACCCCCATGCCCACGAGCATGGCCGCCACCACGCGCGGGAGGCGGATATCGAAGAGGACCGTGTAGGTCATGGCCTCGTACGCCTCGATACCCGCGAGGCGCGACCAGAGCACGCCAAAGACATCCTCGACCGCGATGCCGAAGCTGCCCACCATCATCGAGAAGACGAAGGCGGGTACAGGCGAGATCGCGACGAGGCCGATGGCGATGGTCCGCCAGGCCCCCTGCAGGCCGAGGCCGGCACGGATGGTGGCAGGGAGCCGGCGGACCATCATCCGCGCCACGCAGGTTCAGCCACCCAGCATCAGCCGACCGGCTGATAGTCCGGGTAGCTGACGCCGTACATGGCCTGGAAGAACTCGTCGTACGCGACATCGAGATCGACGTCCGCGAAGGCCTCGGGGTTGATGTCCTTGGCGATCTTGAGGGTGGCGATGGGCTGGCGGCCGGTCATGAAGTCGTAGAGGAACGGATCGTCGAGCTCATAGACGCGGCCGTTCTGCACCGCCGACAGCCCGCTCCATGTGCTGAAGTCGAAATCGCCGACCTGGCCGCCGTCGATGATGTCCTGCGGGTCGATGTTGGGGTTGAACCACAGGTAGATGACCTGGGGGTCAAGCGCCGCGATGGTCTCCATCGGCAGCGTGATGTTCTCAGTCGACTTGGCTGGGTCGTCCCAGTTCTCGATGACGTTGATGCCGCCGGCCGCCTCGATGAGATCCTGGGCGGTGCTGTCGGTACCCGCTGTCTCGAACACACCGTTCCACATCCAGTAGACGGTCGGACGCTCCTCCTCGGGGATGGCCGACGAGATGTCGGTGATGCCCGCCATCGCCGACGCGATCTGGGCCACGACTTCCTCGCCGCGAGCGGGGTCGCCGGCGATGGCGGCCATGTCGTTCGTCAGCTTGGTGAGGTCGTCGAACGAGCGCAGGAAGACACCGTAGACGGGGATGGCCAAGCTGCTCTCGATGGCCGTGGTGTCCTTGTCATCGATGTCGGCCGACCAGAGCACGACCAGCTCCGGATCGGTCGCGGCCAGTGCCTCGAGGTCGACCGCACCATCGACGGTCGAGATGATGGGCATGTCCGCGAAGTCGGGGTCGACGCCGGTGAAGAAGCCGACCTTGTAGTCCGGCTGCCAGAGCGTACCGATGCCGGAGACGTTGTCCGCGCCACCCACCGCGTAGAAGGTGTTCATGGCGTTCTCGACGAGGAAGACGACGCGGTCGGTCCCCACCGGGACGTCCATCGTCTTGCCTCGGAAGTCCGTCAGGTTGACGGTCTCCCCGGTCGCCTCATCCTGCGCGACGACGAGCCCGGGCAGTGCGGCCACGAGCGCGATGGCTGCGGCCGAGACGAGGATGCGGCGGGCAGCCGCCCTGCGATCGTTCATGATCGACATCTGTGCTCACTCCACTTCTGGCTCCACCGTCACCACCGGCAGCGCCGGGATGTCGCGGAGACCCACATGGCTACAGTAGTCGCGTCATCTCGTTGATGCAACGAGATGCGTTTAGTTCGCCGGCGTTGAGCCCTGTTCTGCCCCACGTGCCCGACGGCCCGCGCAAGGTCATCGATAGTCGTGATCGTGCCCGTGCCCGTGCCCGTGGCTCTGCGCGGCGCCTGGGTCGGGACCGGGCCGCAAGTTGAGATCGACCACCTGCGGCCCGCCGTGGGTCCGCTCTGCCACCGTGAAGCGCCCGGCATGCTCGACGTGCGGGTCGCGAATGACGATGCCAAAGGTCTCCATGAGCCGGTCGGGCGTCAACACGTCCCGCCCGGGCCCCAGCGCCACCACGCGCCTCGCCAGGAGCAGCACCTGGTCGTACTCGATGGCCTCCCCGATGTCGTGGGTCGCGGTGACCAGCGCCGCACCACGTAGCAGCTCAGCCGCGAAGGCATCGAGGTAGCGCTCGCGGCCTCCGGCGTCCAGGCCGGCATTGGGCTCGTCGAGCAGGATCAGGTCGGCGCGGCGTGCCAGCACCTGGGCCAGGTAGACGCGCTGGCGCTGCCCGCCTGAAAGCGACCTCAGCGGCAGCCGCGCCAGATCGGTCACGCCCATGGTATCCATGGCCCAGGCAACGAGGTCGTGATCGTGGGACGTCGTGCGGCCCAGCAGCCCGAGGCTCGGGAAGCGGGCCATGCGCACGACGTCGATGGCCCGCAGCGGCAGGACGAATCCCGAGGCGTGGAACTGGGCCAGATAGCCGACTCGTCGCGGTGAGGTCCCGGCCTCCGTCCCCAGCACGACCAGCTCTCCGCCCAGACGAGGTTGGAGCCCCACGAGGGTCTTGAGCAACGTGGACTTGCCCGAGCCGTTCGTGCCCACGAGTGCCAGCGATGTGCCCGGGGCCACGCGCACGTCGATGCCGTCCACGACCCTGTCGCCGCGGTAGCCGACGGCCAGGCCGCGGGTCACGATGAGGTCCCCCGTCGGGTTCATCCGTGGGCCTCCTCCTGCGGCGGTCCTGACGCACGCAGGGGCCCGTTTCGCGGCTTCGCATCCCGCCAGGTGGAGAAGATGAAGACGACAAAGAAGATGGCCACCGCAACGAGGACCATCGAGGCGCCGGCGGCCAGGTCGAACCAGTAGCTGATGAGCAGGCCGGCGTAGGAGCTGATGGCGCCGATGACCGCTCCGATGGCCATCATCATGCTGATGCGATGGGCAAGGAGGGCAGCCGCGGCAGCCGGAGCCAGGAGCATGCCGAAGACCAGCAGCGTGCCCACCACCTGGAAGCTGACCACCACGGTCAGGGCGATGAGGACAAGCATGATGGCGTGGTAGCGGCGTGACGGGAAGCCGGCCACGTCCGCCTGCTCGGAATCGAACGCCAGCAGCAGGAACGGTCGCGCGCAGACGGCCGCCACCGCCGCCACGGCCAGCGTCGCGAGGGCCTGCAGCACGATCGACTCCCAGCCTGTGCCCAGGATCTGCCCGAACAGGATGGCCACCAGGTCACCCGCGAAGGAGCTGGAACGAGAGACCATGACCACACCCAGCGCCAGCATGCCCACGAAGAGCAAACCGATGGCGGTGTCCGACGAGAGCCGCGAGCGGTGCGTGATGAGCGCCACGCCGCCGATCATGGCCAGGGCGCCGATCGTGGCGCCGACGATCCCCGGCACACCGATGAGCAGCGCTCCCGCGATGCCCGGCAGCACGCCGTGCGCCAGTGCGTCCCCGATGAAGGCCAGGCCGCGCAGCACGACGAAGGTGCCCACGACGGCACAGGAGATGGAGACCAGCACGCCGGCCAGCAGGGCACGGAGCATGAACTCGTTGTCCAGGAAGGGGTCGACGAGGGGGCCCACGAGACCTCCAGCGGGGATCGTCAGCAGCGCCGGGCCGGCGGCGCCATCGGCCGAGGATAGCAGCGCACCAGGACGCGCTGCGCGGGTCCGCTGAGCCTCCAGGGGCCGATCACGAGAGAGCCTCTGCCACGATGGTGGCGATGCCGGTGATGAAGCTGAAGTAGGAGCCGTCATCCGGGACGATATGGGTGGGCAGTTCCACGACCTGCACCCCGGTCTCGCTGGCGATGGACTCCGCGACCGACTGGGGCGTCCCGACCTCGGCGAAGATGACGCTCACGCCATCGGCGCGGATCTGTTCGGCAAGGTCCGCCATGGCCCTGGCCGAGACCTCGCCCTGCGATGAGAGACCGGGGATGACCGCGCCGACCAGCTCGAAGCCGTAGCGGTCGGCGAAGTAGCCCATCGATTCATGGCCGGTAACCAGCTTGCGAGCCTCGGCAGGGATCGGCTCGAGAAGGCCGCGAACGTCGGCATCGAGGACCTGCAACCGCGTCACGAGGTCGGCCTGACGCTCGCTGACGTCGAGGCCGATGCCTGCCAGCTCGGGTCCCAGGGCCTCCACGACCGCGACCATCGAGATCGGATCGACCCAGAAGTGCGGGTCCTCGGCGCCGTGGTCGTGCTCATCACCGGCAGTGTGGGCCGCCTCGCTCTCGGCAGCTTCGTTGTCGCCCCCCAGGCCGTGGCTAGCCTCGGGGACCGCGTCAGCCTCGTGGCCATGAGTCGCCTCGCCCAGTTGGCGAACGTCGATGTGGTCGGCCGCCTCGAAGATACGGACGCCGTCCGCTCCAGCTTCCTCGAGGGCGTCAAGGAGACTCTCCTCGAGGGCCAGTCCGTTGGCCACCACGATGTCCGCGCCATAGACAGCCTCGAGGTCCTGTGCCGATGGGGACCAGTCGTGCGGGTCGACGCCGTTGCCCATGAGGACGGTCACGGTGGCACTCTCGCCGACCAGGTCCATGACCACGGATCCCAGCACCGACGTGGTCACCACGATGTCCACGTCGCCCTTGGGGGCTTCAGACTGGGCGGCCGCCGGACCGGCCAGCGTAGCCGCGAGCGCCAGGCTCGCGATGAGCGCGGGCACGGTGCGACGGAAACCGTGCTGAGCGATATCGAGTCTCATCTTGCGGTTCGAACGATGCATGCGTATCACCTCCCGTGGGGGCCGCCTAAGACGAGCGGCCGGTGCGACAGCGCGGGCAGCGGCCGTACAGCTCGAGCCGATGGGACTCGACCTGCCAGCCGGTACGCCGCTGGATCTCCTCGAGCGCAAGACCAACCTCCTCGATCTCCGTGACGCGCCCACAGGCGGAGCAGACGATGTGATGGTGGTGACCGACTGGCTCGCAGGGCACGTAGGCGTGCTCTCCCGAGAGCAGGTCGAGGCGCTCGAGAACGTTGAGCTCCGTGAAGAGGTCCAGGGCGCGGAAGATCGTGGCACGGCCGATGCCCAGCCGGCGGGCCCTGGCGTCAGCCATGAGATCCGCCGCGGAGAAGTGACCTTCGCGGGCCACGATGAGCTCCGCCACGGCGCGACGGGGCTCGGTAAGCCGGTATCCGGCGCGGTCGAGTGCCGACAGGAGCGGTTCGATGCCGGTCACGCCATGGACCGTTGCCGAGCGATTAACTGAGACCATGTCTCATATAGTACGACAACCCGCGGGGCGACGCAAGCGGATGCCCGACGCAACGAGCGACAGGCCCGCTGCGAACGGCGGGGTCACGGCGAAGGCTGGCCGCGGCGACCACGGGCCCGACCACCGGCCCGACCGCTGGCCCCTATCCCACCTCCGGGAACTCGTAGCCGATCTGCTTCTGCACGGCGGCGATCTGCGCGAACGCGCCCCGCAGGAGGTCGCGCTGGGTCGGACCGAGGCGCGCGAGCTGGACGCTGCTGGTCGGAGGGCGACCGGCGCGCAGACCGCTGAGCTGCGCCTGCAGCCGCATGCGCATGAGGAAGTCGTATGCGGTGGCGATCTCGTCGCGGTTGGCAGAGGGCAGCAGGTCAGCGGCGGCCAGCGCGTCGATGCGCTCCAGCGTGTGCGTCTGGGCGATGCGGTGGCGCGCCGCGTACACGCGCGCGAAGGTGACGATGGGCATGAGCGCGTCCTTGAGGTCGACCTCACCGGCGTGCTCGGCGGCCCCGCCGAGGTAGATGTTGCCGGGCAGCCGCGTGGGTGGCCGGAACGTCAGGGCGTTGCGGGTGAGCTGGTAGAGGATGGCCGGCTCCTGCGGCAGGCTCACGTGGATGCTGTCGCGCAGCTCCTGGGCCAGCGCCGACTCCCCGTGAACGACGCGGAAGTCGAGGAGGACGCTGAAGTCGGCGATGTCCTGCGGTTCGGCGCGGCGCATCCATGCGTCCAAGAGCGAGAGCCACGCGGGAAGCGATCGACACCAGCGCGGATCGCTGGCCATGACCTTGCCCCGACAGTACGGGTAGCCGGCCGCTGCCAGGCCGTCACTGACGCGCGAGCCGAGACGCAGGAAGTAGTCGGCGAGTCGATCGGCGTCGGTCCCGTCGGGGGCGGCGAAGATGATGCCGTTGTCCTGGTCGGCCGAGAGGGTCAGCTCTCCGCGGCCCTGGCTGCCCATGGCCACGAAAGCGAAGGCTGCCGGGGGTGCCCCGAGATCCTCGATCGCGAGCTCGACGAGCCGCACCGTGGTGGCGTCGGCGACGGACGTCAGCATGTCGGTGATGTGGCGCGAGCGGACGCTGCTGTCCATGAGGCTGCCGGCCAGCGGGACGGCGCGCTCACGGCAGCGTGCCACGCCCTCCGGCGTGTCCGCGCGGGCGATCTCGCGCAGCAGGACGATGGGACCGTAGCGCTGGAACTGGATGAGGTCGCGGTGGTCGATGACGCTCACGATGACCCCTGAGGCCCCCTCGACGGCGAGGTGGCGGATCCCGTGCTCCTCCATTCGCATGAGGGCCTCGTAGACGAGCGCGCTCTCCGTGATGCGCAGGAGCGGGGCACTCATCACGAGGTGGACGGGGTCGTCGCTGGAGCGACCCTCGGCGATAGCCCTGGCACGCAGGTCGTGGTCGGTGACGATGCCGATGATGGCGCCGCCATCGCTGCTCACCAGCACCGCTGAGGCCTGGCGCTCCGTCATGCGCTGGGCTGCCTCGGAGATGGGGGTCTCCAGGCCTACCACGACGGCCTCCTGTGCGACCGCAGCGATGGGCTCGTGGAGGAACAGCAGCGATGCCTGAAGGCGCTCGATGAGCGCGTCCCGACCAGACGCCTCCTTGCGTGCCTCGGTCACATCGATGAGCAGCCCATCGACGTAGAGCGGCCTCCCCTGCTCGTCACGCACGAGAGCTGCCGAGAGCGACAGGTCGCGTGGGCCGTCCGGTGTCTCGCTCCGCAGCACGTGGTCACGGACCTCGCCATCCGTCACCAGACGCTGGAAGAGCCGCTCGAACTCCGCGGGGTCGGTGAAGAGGTCGGCCAGCGCAGGCTGACCACCGTCCGTTTCGTGGCGATCCACGAGCAGCGCCCGTGCCGCCGGGTTGAGGTCCAGGAAGACACCGCGGCGTGAGGCCAGCGCCCGGAAGACCCCGGCCGGCGCGGCCGGCGCCAGCTCATCGTTGCCCGCGGCAGCCTGCAGCCGGGCGAGATCGCGGGCCAGCAGGATGTAGCCAGGCTGGCCGTCGAAGATGATGGGGTTGAGCGCCAGGAGGCAGGCCACGATGGTGCCGTCATGGCGGGCCAGGCAGCCCTCGCGTGCCTCGCCGAGCGCGTCAGGCTCCTCCTCGGAGCCGGCATCCAGGGCCTGCCAGATGGCATCGTTCACGGGCTCGCGGGGCAGGAGGTCGGCCAGCTCCAGGAACTCCAGCTGGCGCGGCGTGTAGCCCAGCATGGCCAGGAACGTGGGGTTGGCGTAGCGGCAGCGTCCGTCGAGGACAAGGAGCGTGCCCTCGGACGTGGCCTCCACGAGGGCGTGGTAGCGGGCCGTGGATTCACGCAGGTCGTCCACCACCTCTTGCCGACCGCGCTCGATGCGCAGGCTCTGCTGCAGGACGAAGAGCAACAGCAGGACGGTGGCCGCGGAGATGAACAGGGCGACGGCGATGAGGCTCTGCTCCAGACGCCCGATCTCGGCACGCACGTCGTCGGTATAGAGGCCTGTGCCGATGATCCAGCCCCAGGGCTCGAAGCCCTTGACGTAGGACTCCTTGGGCTCGAGGCGGTCGGGGTCGTCCTGCCACTGCCAGACGTAGTCGACGTAGCCCTGGCCCGCGCGCTCCACGAGCGAGGCGAACTCCACGAAGATGGGCACCCCGCGCGGGTCGGTGAAGCCGTCCAGCTGCTGGCCATCCAGGTCCGTGCGATAGGGGTGCATGACCATGCGCGGCTCCTGGTCCTGGATCCAGAAGTAGTCCTTGCCCTGCGGGCCATAGCGCAACTGCTCGATGAGCCCGGCAGCGGCACGCTGCGCCTCGTCACGGGTCAGTCGGCCGGCCTGCTCGTCGCGCTGGTAGGCGGCCAGGACGCTCCAGGCGGAGTTGGTCAGCTCACGGATCGTCTCGCGCTTGCGCTCCATGAGCGTCTGCTCGAAGGAGGGCAGGATGAGGCCCCAGAAGGCGGCCAGGAAGAGGAGCATGGCGGCAAGCGTCGGGATGACGATGCGCAGCACGAACGAGCGTCGCCGGAAGCGGTGCGGCGGACCGGTCGGACCGGTCGCAGCCGGCGTGACGAGCGTGGCGCCGGGGATCGCGGTGGGTTCGCCCGTGAGGGCGTGGCCGGCGAAGAGGGCCGTCCGAAAGCGTAACCAGTCCTCACGGGGCATGTCGATGCCAGGCAGGCGGCCTCCCACGCCGTTGTCGCCGTGGAAGTCGGTCCCGGCACTGACGAGCAGCCCGTGCTTCTCCGCCAGCTGGCGGAGTGCTTCCCGGTCCTCCTGCGCGAACTGCTCGTATGTCGCCTCGAGGCCGTCCAGCCCGATGGCCTTGAGGCGCACGACGAGGTCCTCGAGCCGTGCGGGATCGGACTCGTAGACGAGTGGGTGCGCAAGGAAGGCGCGCCCACCGGCCTCGTGTAGGAGCGCGAGCGCGTCCGCCGTGGCCAGGCTGCCGGATGGGGCCGCGCTGAGCGCGGTGCTGGGAGCGCCGTCTGCCGGCCTGCGGCTGCCGGCCTTGCGCAGCGTCCCGGCGATGCTGCTGACATCCAGGCTGCGTGCCTGGCGGATCGACACGAGGGTAGCCGCGAGGACCGGGTGGTCGGGATCGAAGCCATAGGCCACGAGGTGCAGCTCACGGCCATCCAGCTGCGTCGTCAGCTCGAGGCCAGGCACCGACGCGATGCCGTGCTTCTCCAGTGCAGCCGTGAAACGGGCGGTCCCTTCGACCGTGTCGTGGTCGGTCAGCGCGGCATAACGGACGCCGCCGGCTGCCAGCGTGGCCGCGAGCGCCTCAGGCGTCTGCTCGCCGTCGCTGAAGATCGTGTGCGTGTGGAAGTTGACGTGCGGCGCGTCGCCGCGGGCGAGCACAGCGCCACCGGGTGCATCGCCGCCCACGGGTACAGGGCCTCCCGGCTCGTCACTGCGGGCCGGGAGGTCGTCGAGTGGCCCCGTCATGGTCGGGCTACGCCGTCGCGGGCTCCCGCTTCTGCGTCAGGAGCGAGACCACGATCAGCGTCATGAAGCTCAACGGGATGGAGATGATGCCCGGGTTGGTGAGCGGGAACGGCGCATCGAGCGGATCCAGGCCGTAGAGCGCGTACATGTCTGGCGAAAGGGCGATGAGGGTAAGCGACGAGACGATACCCACGAAGATGGAGGCCACGATGCCCTTGGCTGTGGTCCGTTTCCAGAACAGCAGCATGACGATGGCCGGCAGGTTGGCGGAGGCGGCCACGGCGAACGCCAGGCCCACCAGGAAGGTCACGTTGACGCCCTGGAAGACGATCCCCAGCACGATGGCGATGCCGCCCACGATGAAGGCTGAGACCTTGCCCGCCCGTACCTTCTGGTGGTCGTCCATCTTGAAGCGGAAGAAGCGGTCCATGAGATCGTGCGCGATGGCGCCGGAGGCCGCCACGATGAGCCCGCTGACCGTGCCCAGGATGGTCGCGAAGGCGATGGCCGAGATGACCGCGAAGAGGACCTCGCCGAAGGACTTGGCCAGCAGCGGCGCGGACATGTTGCTGTCGGCCGGGTTGACCACGGCATTGATCATGGCGCCCAGGCCCATGAAGAGCGTCAGGACGTAGAACAGCCCGATGGCGGCGATCGCCACGATCGTGGACTTGCGCGCGGCCGCGGGGTTGGGGACGGTGTAGTAGCGGATGAGGATGTGCGGCAGAGCCGCAGTGCCCAAGAAGAGCGCCAGCATGAGCGACAGGAAGTCCAGGCGCTCCAGCGGGCTGCCCTCCACCTTGAACTTGAGCCCTGGGCGCATGACCTGCTCGCCGGACACGTCGGTCCAGTAGTAGACGGTCACCTTGTCGCCGGAGTCGGCTGTCACGAGGGCCGACTTCCAGAGCCGCACGATGGAATCGTCCGCGGTCATGGTGGCCAGGAATTCGAGTGGGTTCAGGATGCTGCCGGTGTTGACCGGGGCCTCGCCGTTGACTCGCTGGAGGTTGCCGACCTGGCGCAGCTTGTTGTCGTCCGAGGCCTGAGCCCCGTTGATCCACTTCTCACCGTCCACGGTCTCGACCCACTGGGTCTCGTCGAGGACGACGGCATCTTCGCTTTCGTGGACCTTCCACCACGACGTGCCGCCCTCGCCGGCCAGCTGGGCGAAGACGAGGCCAGCCTTGATCTCCTGCTCCTGGACGACCTGCCAGCCCGGCTCGGTCACCGTCAGGCCAGCGTCGGTCCGGGTGGCGGCCAGCTGCTGGTACTCGTAGAAGGGCACCTGGCCGCCCTGGTCCGGCTGCGTGGAGATGCCGCGCACGAGGACCGCGCCGACCAGGATCAGCGAGAAGATGATGAGCAGGCCACCCTTGAGGAACTGGACCCACGTCGTGGAGGCCATGCCCGCCGTAGCGACGATAGTGATGACGATGGCGCCCACGGCGATGACGCCCCAGGCGTGCGGGATGCCCAGGAGCGGCTCCACGAGGACGCCGGCGCCGACCATCTGCGGGATGAGGTAGCAGACGGACACCACGAGGGTGCTGATGGCCGCGGCCAGCTTGATGCCGCGCGAGTCGTACTTGGCATCCACGGCATCGGCGAAGGTGTACTTGCCGAGACGCTTGAGCGGCTCCGCCACCACGAAGAGGGCCACCATCCAGCCGGCCAGGTAGCCGATGGAGTACAGGAAGCCATCGAAACCGGCCGTGGCGATGAGTCCGGCGATGCCAAGGAAGGAAGCCGCCGAGAGGTAATCGCCGGCGAAGGCGATGCCGTTGACGCCCCAGTGGATCTGGCCGCCGGCCGCGTAGTAGCCGCTGGACGTCTTGGCCTTGCGGCCCAGGTAGAACGAGAGGCCGACGACGAAGCCGACGAAGGCGATGAAGATGAAGATGGCCATCGTGCTACGACTCGCTGGCCGGGGTGTCGGAGCCGTCGCCGGTGCCAGAGCCGTCGCCAGTGCCTGGCGGAGCCTCCAGTCGAGCGAACTCCGCCTCCTTGCGGTGGCACATGACGTTGTAGATCAGCGCCTGGACGAGCGCTAGCACGATGAGACCCATGCCGAACACGGTTGCCAGGTTCAGCCCGGCCACCACGATGGTCGCCATCGTCGGTGGGCTGATCAGGTTGATGGCCACGAAGGCGGCGTAGAACACCGTGTAGAAGGCGAACATCCAGATCCCGAGGCGGGCCTTGTACGGCCCTGCCGGATCCCTGCCAGACGGTGTCGCCGGCTCATGCAACATCAAGCGTCCCTCCCTCGTGTCGACTTGCGCGGAGTGTTAGGGATTCGCGCTGCCCGCGAACGGGCCTTCCGGCACAGGCCGACGGGCCGGACGGCATCCCGCCCGCCCAGCGTGCAGGATGGCGCGTCTCGCGCTACGATGTGAGTGAGCGCTCACATCAAGAGCGGCGCAGGAGGATGCATGGCCGTCATCACTACCTCCGGCTTGACCCGCCGGTACGGACCGATCCG
>JBFYUV010000206.1:0-4577 GCA_041299865.1 Chloroflexota bacterium | reverse complement strand
GAGCTGCGGCCCGCGCGCGACCAGGCTGCCTACCTGACGGGCCTCTCGATCAGGGTGTCGGACGCCCTGGTGCCAGCGGCCGATGTCATCCCTGCCGGGACCATCGCTGCCCTGGTGACCGAACGCGGCGTCCTGGTGCCACCGTCAGCGCCGGCCATCGCGGAGCTCATCGCCTCGTCGGAGGCGACCGCGCCGATCGGCCCACCGGAGACCGCCAGCTGATGGCCAGCCTCACGCGATCAGGTTTGGCCACGACCCGCCGACTGGAGGTCCACGCCACGCGTGATCGGGCCGCGCTCCTGGCCTTCCTGGAGCGAGACCGCCTCTTCGCTGCCTACGCCATCGCTGACATGGACGACGCCGAGTTCCCACGCACCCGCTGGGGCATGGCGCTCGAGGCGGGACGTCTGGTGGCAGTGGTCATGGAGTATCGCGGCATCTCGCCGCAGCACCTCTTCGTCATGGGCGATCCGGAGGGCATCGGCGGCATCCTGCGCGAGGTCATCCGCACACGCTTGGCCTACCTGGCCACCATGCCGGACAGCGTGCCCACGCTGGTCGAGCGCTACCGGGTGGACCCGCCGACTGACATGATCCGCATGGTCGTGGATCGTGCCGCATTCCGGCCCGTGATCGGCGACACCGTGCGCCTGGACGCCGGTGACACGCGGCATCTCAACCGCCTCTATGAGCTGGGGCTGACCTCCTGGCTGCCGCCCGAGGCCGTCGCGGCCGGCATCTACTTCGGTGTCCGTCGAGGCACTCGGCTCATCGCCGCTGCCGGCACCCACGTCATCAGCCCCACATACGGGCTCGCGGCCGTCGGCAATGTCTACACCAACCGGGACTACCGCGGCCAGGGCCTGGCCAAGGTGGTCACGAGCGCCGTGACCACTGAGCTGCTGGGCATGTTGCCGGAGGTCGTCCTCAACGTCCGCGCGGACAATCCGCCGGCCCTGGCCGCCTACCGCGCCCTTGGCTACCGCGAACACACCCACTTCGAGGAGCGCCTGGTGGCCCGCCGCGGCTCGCTCTGGGATAGCATCGTGGGGCCCATCCGGCAGTACCTCACCCGACCCAGGAGCGATGCATGACCGACACACCCGCCCCGAACCATCCGATGCCGACCACCGCCGGTGACGCCAGGACTGGCCAGACCGCTGCTCTCCCGCCGCATGACGTCCTCGATATGGGCCTCGCGAGCGAAGGTGTCCGCCGCATCGAATGGGCCGAGCGCGAGATGCCGGTCCTGCGCCTCATCCGCGAGCGCTTCACGGCGGAAGAGCCGCTGGCGGGGCTGCGCATCAGCGCCTGCCTGCACGTCACGACCGAGACGGCCAACCTCATGCGCACCCTCAAGGCGGGCGGCGCGGACGTCACGCTGACGGCCTCCAATCCGCTCTCCACCAAGGACGACGTGGCCGCCGCCCTGGTGGCCCGCTACGGCATCAGCACCTACGCCATCCGCGGCGAGGACAACGACACCTACTACCGCCACCTGAACCTGGCCGCGGACACCCACCCGCACATCACCATGGACGATGGCTGCGACCTCGTCGCCCTTCTGCACAAGGAGCGGCCCGGGCAGCTGTCGGAGGTGATGGCCGGCACGGAGGAGACGACCACCGGTGTCATCCGCCTCAAGGCCATGGCCGCTGATGGCGCGCTGGCCTTCCCGGTCGTGGCCGTCAACGAAGCCCAGACCAAGCACCTCTTCGACAACCGCTATGGCACGGGCCAATCCACCGTGGACGGCATCCTGCGTGCCACCAACATCCTGCTGGCCGGGCGCCGCTGCGTGGTGGCCGGCTACGGCTGGGTCGGTCGAGGCATCGCCAGCCGGTTGTCCGGTATGGGCGCCCTGGTTACCGTGGTCGAGGTGGACCCCGTGCGCGCCATCGAGGCCCTCATGGACGGCCACCAGGTCATGACCGCTGGCGATGCGGCCAAGTGGGGCGAGGTCTTCGTGACCGCCACGGGCAACATCAACGTCTTCCGCGAGGAGCACTTCCGCGTCATGCCGGACGGGGCGCTGCTGGCCAACAGCGGGCATTTCGACGCCGAGCTGGACCTCAAGGCCCTGACTCGACTCGCCGAGGGGCATATCCGCGAGGTCCGCAACGACGTCCAGGAGTACGACCTTGGCGCCAAGAAGCTCTACCTGCTGGCCGAGGGTCGCCTCGTCAACCTCGGCGCGGCGGAGGGCCACCCGGCCGCGGTCATGGACATGAGCTTCGCCGGCCAGGCTCTCTCTGTCGAGTACGTGGCCCGCAACCACGGGTCGCTGGCCAACGCTGTCCACGTGGTGCCTGCCGAGATCGATGCCCAGATCGCCAGTCTCAAGCTGGAGGCCCGTGGCATCTTCATCGAGGGCATGACCGAGGAGCAGATCCGCTACACGAACTCCTGGGACCAGGGCACGTAGCCGGGCAGCACCTCGGTCGCCGATTTGGCTGGGCGATGAGCCAGCCGACCCGAGGTCAGTCGGTCAGAAGGGACGCAAGAGGACGGACAGGTCGGCGCCCGAGGTGACCTCCCGTGTGGCCTCCAGGAGCTTGGCACCCTTCGCCCAGGCGCGGGCATGGTCCTTCTTGAGGCGGTGCTCCTCAGCCAGCATGAGCGTCCACAGCTTGGGATAGTGGTCGCGTAGGTACTCGCTGGCCCGGTAACGGGTCACGAACTCGTTGACGAAGGCCGCGTAGCGGGTGACGGGATCGGTGTGGGCCGCCATCCGCTCGAACTCGTGCTGGTAGCCCGCGGCCGCCCGGAAGCGCCCGAAGAAGCCTCCCACGCTGTGAGCGCCGGTGTCCCAGCCCTGTGAGTGCCCGCCGCGCCGCAGGAGCGGGGCAGGGGACTCGAAGACGCAGATGACCTCGCCGTTGATGCGCTCGGCGCGCAGCGCGCCCCCGAAGCTCAGGTAGCGGTTGGCGACGCCCTTGCGGTCGATGACGGAGATGCGGCCCCAGGAGAACTCGCCTTGGCGCGGCAGACGGCTGGCGAAGGTGATGGTCTCGTTGACGCCGTGGTCCTTGTCGTCCGTGACCCAGTACTCCACGAGCTCGGGATCGTAATGGCGCAGCGTGGGCTTGGCGCGGATGGCCACCAGCAGGTAGGCAGGACCGGGCCGATCGGGCAGGTCCGGGTCGGCCAGGAAGCCCCAGTCCACGAGCAGCTCGGCAGCCAGCGACGGATCGATCGATTCGGGCAGATTGACCATCTCAGGCCGAGCATGGGCCCGGTCGGACGGCCGGGCGATGGCCATCGGTCCCGAAGTGGCCTGCCGCCGGCCCCCTGTGCACGGTCCCCATGGCCCGCGCGGCCCGTCGGCGGCGACCCGCGTGCTACCCTTCGGCCGACTCGCCCGCCGGCTCTCGTGAGCCCCCCGATCCGCCGTGACCAAGAGAGGCATCCCATGACCGACCGCCGCAGCGCCGATTCGCACCTCTTCACCTCGGAGTCGGTCACCGAGGGCCACCCCGACAAGATGTGCGACCAGATCTCGGACGCCATCCTGGACGCCATCCTGACCGAGGACGCGGACGCACGGGTGGCCTGCGAGACGGCCACCACGACGGGCCTGGTGATGGTCCTCGGTGAGATCACCACGTCGACCTACGTGGACTTCCAGGATGTCGTGCGCAGCACGGTCAAGGACATCGGCTACATCCACTCGGAGTACGGCTTCGACTACGAGACCTGCGGCACGATGGTGGCCATCAAGGCACAGTCCCTGGACATCGCCCAGGGTGTGGACCATGCCAAGGAGGCGAGGTCGGGCGGCTCGTCCTACGACGAGACCGGCGCCGGCGACCAGGGCATGATGTTCGGCTACGCCTGCCGCGAGACGCCGGAGCTCATGCCCCTGCCCATCTCGCTGGCCCACCGCATGGCCCGCCGGCTGGCCGAGGTGCGCAAGAGCGGCCAGCTGCACTACCTGCGCCCGGACGGCAAGACCCAGGTGACCGTGGAGTACGAGGGCGACCGCCCGGTGCGCGTGCACACGGTCGTGGTCTCCTCGCAGCACGACCCGGACGTGGAGCCGGAGCGCATCCATGACGACATCGTCGAGGCGGTCATCCTGCCCAGCATCGACCGTGAGCTTCGGCCGAGCGACCCGGTCATGCACGTCAACCCCACGGGCCGCTTCGTGACCGGAGGGCCCAAGGGTGACGCGGGCCTGACGGGACGCAAGATCATCGTCGACACCTATGGCGGCTACGCCCGGCACGGCGGCGGCGCCTTCTCCGGCAAGGACGCCACCAAGGTGGACCGTTCGGCGGCCTACGCGGCACGCTGGGTGGCCAAGAACGTCGTGGCGGCCGGCCTGGCCGAGCGCTTCGAGCTGCAGGTCGCCTACGGCATCGGCATCGCTCGCCCCGTCTCGATCGGGGTGGACGCCTTCGGTACGGAGACCATCCCGGAGGCCGAGATCCTGGAGCGCATCAATCGCGTCTTCGACCTGCGCCCGGCGGCCATCATCGACGCCCTCGGCCTGCGCCAGCCGATCTTCCGCCAGACGGCAGCCTACGGGCACTTCGGCCGGCCGGACCTCGACCTGCCCTGGGAGCGCACGGACA
>JBFYUV010000204.1:0-9125 GCA_041299865.1 Chloroflexota bacterium | reverse complement strand
CGGCGCCATCAAGTCGCTCATCCCCGACCTCATCGAGGCCGGCGTGGACGCCCTCAACCCCATCCAGTTCACGGCCGAGGGCATGGACATCGTCGAGCTCAAGCGCGAGTTCGGCCGCGAGCTCGCCTTCTGGGGCGGCGGTGTCGATACCCAGAAGGTGCTGCCCTGGGGGACTCCCCAGGAGGTACGCGACCAGGTGCGGCGCAACGTCGACCTGCTGATGCCGGGCGGTGGCTACATCTTCGCGACGGTGCACAATGTCCAGGCCGACGTGCCTCCCGCGAACCTCGTGGCCATGGTCGAAACCCTCCACGAGGTGGGCGTCTACGGCTGACCAGCGTCTCCGCTGCGCGCTGACCGCTGCACGCCGACCTCGTCGCGGACGGCCGTCCAGCCGGCGATGAAGGCGTCCCGGAAGTGCTGCACGGGGCCGAAGCCCTCGAACTCCTCCACCTCGAGCCCATCGATGTCCAGTGCCCGCCGGAAGTCGTCGAACGTGGCCGTCAACGACTCGAGGATGTCCGCCGGTGGAGGGTCGCCCACGGTCATGCGTCGCTCCGGATCGGCCTCCAGAACCTCCTCGAAGGTCGACCAGTTCACGGTCGCGGCATGAGGACCCCCGACCAGGCCGGTGAGGTCTTCGGTCGTGCGAGCGCCACCGTAGAGCAGCTGGACGGGATAGCCGCGTTCGTCGACGAGCCGCTTCGCGGCGCGGGCCCAGGTGACGCCGGCCCAGCGTGTCGCCATGGGCGAGACGGCGAGTCCGTCGCGATCAGCGAGCTTGCGCAGGTGATCGCCGAAGATGCCGGTGATGGGCGCCATGATCAACATGGGGTGCTGCCCGCTCTCGTCGGCGGCGCGCAGGTAGCGCTCACAGGTCTCCGTCACCTGGGCCAGGCTGAAGACCTCGGTCATGAGCGTGGGGCAGCCTTCGCGCACGAGCCGGTCGAGGGCTTCCAGGCCGGGTCCCGTAGCAGGGATCTTGGGGATGCAGTTGACTCCCAGCCCGCGCGCCACGTGAGCGGCTTCCAGGATGTGCTCGACTTCGGTATCCAGCTCTGGGGCGCCCTGGAACGAGACCCAGCCCTCGCGGCCGCCGGAGGCCTCGAAACAGGGCAGGAAGTGCGGGAGGATACGGGCCACGAGGCGGGCCTGGACGCGGGCGACGGCGGCATCACCATTCGCGCCCTCGGCCACGATGGCAGCGATGTCGGACTCGATCTCGTCCGGCGCGCGCTTCAGCAGGTTGCCGCCAAAGGCCGGGTTGGTGGTGCAGGCCACGGCGCCCTGCGCCAGCGCCAGTCCGATCTCCTCCTCGGTGGGATTGTTGATCCAGACACGTGTCGGCGACTCGTGAGCGAGCCAGCCGAAGTAGTTCTCCGTCATGCGTGTGCTTCTCCCCTGAAGAACGATCTGGTGCCTGACGACCTTGCGATAGGCCCACCGACCCTGATATGCTTGCATGCACACATCACATAGGCAAGTCCGGTCTCGTGCACACGCGGCAGCCTGGCCGGGTACGAGGGAGCGATGGAGATGACGAGCCCGACTTCACCGGGTCAAGCGACGGACGCGGTCGCTGTCGGTGGCGCGGTCGCCAGCCAGCGGTCGGCTGCGCTCGAGGCGCTCATGCGCGTCCCCCCGCCCATCGTCCAGGTCTCCATCGACGTGCCCACAGTGGAGCAGGCCATCGAGATCGGCCAGATGGCCATCCGGGCCGGCGTCGACCTGCTCGAGTTCGGGACACCCCTCGTCCTCTACGAAGGCCTCTCCGTGCTCGACCGCTTCAAGGCAGCCTTCCCTGACCGCCCCGTCCTGGCTGACGTCAAGATCGTCGACGGCGCCAGGAAGTACGTCGTATCGGCAGCCGAGATGGGCGCCGATTTCGTGACCATCTGCGGTGTGGCTAGCGACGCCAGCATCCACCAGGCGCTGGCCGGCCAGCGAGAGACCGGCATCACCGTGATGGTGGACCTCTACGCCAGCCCGGACCCGATCCTGAGGGCGCGCGAAGTCGTGGACATGGGCGCCCAGGTCGTGCTGGTCCATTACGGTGGCGATGCGCGTGGCGAGCACCCCGAGGCCGACGACACGCTGGCCGTGCTGCCGCGGATCAAGACTGCAGTCGATGTCCCCGTCGGCGTGGTCACCTTCGATCCCGAGGGCGGTGAAGCGGCCGTTGCGGCCGGCGCGGATATCGTGCTCATCGGCCACCCCTACCTGCTGGGACCCCAGGCAGAACCCATGCTGACCGAGTACGTTCGCCGCGTGAAGGCGGTCCGCGCCTGATCGCGGCGACCCATCACCACGAAGGGGGAGAGCGATGAAGGCGATGCTCCTCAGCGCGCCCAGCGTGCTGGAGATCGTGGAGATGCCGGACCCGGTCATCAGCCGCGACGACGATGTCCTCGTGCGCGTCCGGGCGGCCAGCATCTGTGGCTCGGACACGCACGGCTACACGGGAGCGACCGGCCGACGCACGCCGCCTCTGGTGATGGGTCACGAGGCCACCGGCGAGGTCGTCGCCGTGGGGCCGGCCGTCACCGCTGTGGCGCTGGGCGATCGGGTCTTCGCCATGCCCATGCACTGGTGCGGCGCCTGCCCAGCCTGCCGAAACGGTGCCTTTGACCTGTGCCCGGAGCGCAAGGTCTACGGAGGCGACTTGCCGGGCGCCTTCGCCGAGCTCTTCCTCATCAGCGAGCGCACCGCCATCCCCATCCCCGACGAGGTCAGCTACGGCCAGGCTGCCCTTATCGAGCCGCTGGCCGTGGTCATCAAGGGCCTGGCGCGGGCCCACATCGCAGCCGGCGACGGCGCAGTGGTCATCGGTGGCGGACCCATCGGCCTCATCGCCACGGCCGTGCTTGCTCTCCACCATCCGCGGCCACTCGTGGTCCTCGAGCCGCTCGCGACGCGCCGCCAGATCGCCCGTGCCCTAGGCGCGACGCTCGTGCTCGACCCGACGGCGGAGGACGCGGCCGCCCAAGTCGAAGAGGCCACCCACGGGCTCGGTGCCGACGTGACCGTGGAAGCGGTCGGCTCGACGGCATCGGTGGCCTCGGCCGTGAATGCCACCCGGGCCGGCGGTCAGCTGGTCTGGCTCGGCAACGTGGGGCGCATCATCGAGATCGATGAGTTCAAGGTCGTCTGGAAGCAGCTCACCATCCACGCCAGCGTGGGTGTCACCAGAGCCTCGGTCGAGCGGGCCATCCGACTCATCGCCGACGGCTCGGTCCCGGTCGAGCACATCCTCACGCTGGACGTGCCCCTCAGCGAGGCCGTCGAGGCCTTCCATCGGACGGCACGCGACCCGGACATCGTCAAGACCATCATCCGCCCTTGAGCGGCGCGACCAGCGGCCACCTCCAGCGGATCAGCGACCCGCCCGGCTTCGCGCTCTGACCAGTCGCCGCGACGTCAACCCTCGGCGGCGAGCAGCTCGTTCATCGACGCGGCCAGGGCCGTGAGCAGAAGCCAGCAGGAGGTGGCTCCCGCGTCGAGGACGCCGCGGGATCGCTCTCCCAGGCGGCTGGCCCGGCCGACCCTTGCCACCAACTCCCGGGTTGACTCCTTGCCCCGCTCCGCCGCCTCGGCCATGACGCTCAGCGCCGCGCTGAAGGACGCTCCCTCCGCCAGCGAGGCCTGGTAGGCCTCGGCGGTCGGCACCAGCGTGTCGAGCAGGGTCTTGTCACCCACGCGGGCCTCGCCGAGGTCCTCGACCACAGCGCGACCCGCCGCGAGCATCCGCCCCACGGTGGTCCCATCGATGCGCTCGAGGCCCGCGCAGGCCCCGCCCATCTCGACGAAGAAGCTGCCGTAGAGCGGCCCCATGGCACCCCCGATGCGCGTCAGGAGGGCGTCGCCCAGGGTCGTCAGCCCGGTCGAGAGGTCGACCTGCCCGGGCAGCTCGTCGCGCGCCATGAGGAAGCCCTTGCGCATGTTGATGCCGTGGTCGCCGTCGCCGATGGCGCCGTCGATCTCGCTCAGCATGGCCGCGTGGTCGTCGATGGTGGTCACCAGCGCGTCGATGACGACCCGGCCCTGAGACGCCGGGAACGACTGGCTGGGGATCATGCCGGCAGCTGCCGCAGGCCCACGCTGTCGGCCTCCAGGTCCAGGCAGGCCTTCAGCTCGTCGTCCAGGCGCATGACGGTGACGGTGGCACCCATCATCTCGAGTGAGGTGAAGTAGTTGCCCACGTAGGGGCGATAGATCGAGAGTCCCGCCTCGGTGGCGATGGTGGCCAGGTGATCGAACAGGATGTAGAGCTCCATGACCGGGGTGGCGCCCAGGCCTGAGACGAGGATCGCCACCTCGTCGCCCCGCTCGAAGGGCAGGTCCGGGAGGATGACCTCCAGCATCAGCCGGGCGATGTCGCGGGCTGGCTTGAGCGGCTCGACCGAGACGCCGGGCTCGCCGTGGTGGCCGATGCCCACCTCCATCATGCCCGGCTCGATGCTGAAGTTGGGCTTGCCGACGGCCGGGATCGTGCACGGGGTCAGGCCCACCCCGATGCTGCGGGTGCTGTCGATGGCCTTCTGGGCGGCCGCGATGACCTCGTCGAGCGTGCCGCCCAGGGCGGCCCTGGCACCACCGACCTTCCACATGAGCACCTCGCCGGCGACGCCACGCCGCTTCTCGCGCTCGTCCCGTGGCGCCGAGGGCACGTCGTCATTGGCGATGACGGTCTCGACCCGGATGCCCTCCTTCTCGGCGCTGCGACGGGCCAGCTTCACGTTCATGTTGTCGCCCGCATAGTTGCCGTACAGGCAGGCCACGCCGGCCCCGGCGTCGGCGGCCCGGAAGGCGTTGAGGAACGCAGCCGCCGAGGGTGAGGTGAAGATCTCGCCGACGGCCACGGCATCCACCATGTTGCGTCCGAGGTAGCCGATGAAGGCGGGCTTGTGCCCCGAGCCGCCACCGGTGACGATGCCGACCTTGCCCGCGACCGGCGCTCCGACGGCGCGCAGCACGCGTGGGTCATCCGTCGCCGCCACGAGGTCGGGGTGAGCCCGCACGAAGCCCTGAAGCATGTCCTCCACGACGAGCGCGGGGTCATCGATGATTCGCTGCATGGTCCCCTCCTGGCTGGTGGCTGCCTGCGGTTCGCAGGTGTGCATACACGCTTCGCCCCAGCCTATCGCGTGGGCCCCTCGCTAGCAAGTCGATGAAATCGATCGGGCCGGGCAGGGCCGCGCGGCGCTCGCCACGGAGCCGCCATCGCTCGGTGAGTCTCCACCCCCGAAGCCAGGCTCGTGGGTGGCTCGTTCGTCAGATCCGGAAGTAGCGCTCTGCGTTGGTGCTGAACATGGCCGCCTGCTCGTCAGGGGAGAAGTCCCTGATGAGCGTGGCGTAGGCGTCGATGACATCCGGGTACGACGAATGCAGCCGCCCGAAGGGCCAGTTGGAGGCGAACACGGTGCGCTCGGGACCGAACGCCTCGATGCAGGTCATGACCCAGGGCCGCAGCGAGTCGATGGTCCAGCTGGGATCGCAGATATCCAGTCCGGAGACCTTGACGATGACGTTGGGTGCCTCGGCGAGGCTGACGACTTCGCGCTTCCAGAGTGCGAAGTACTCATCGTCGCGACCGCGCGGGAAGCCCGCGTGGTCAAGACAGATGAGCATGCTCGGGTGGTCGGCGGCCAGGCGCTTGACATCCGCGTACGTGTCGGGCCTGGCGTGCACACAGCTCACCAGGCCATGCTTCTCCAGGTGGGAGAACCCCCGCAGCCAGGCGGGATCGCGAAGGTAGTCATCGTCGCGGTACTCGCGTACGCCCCGCACGTTGGCGAACTCCACGTGGCGCTCGATGACCTCCGCGGCGTCGGGCTGGGCGAGGTGGACTTCGGCCACGATGCCGTGCGGATGGCCAAGTCGGTCGGCGAAAGCCTGCAGCCAGCGCGTCTCCTCGACCGGGTCCTCGATCCCCCCGGCGCACTGGACGTGGATGGACTTCATCACGTTCGCGAAGCGCACCTCGGCCAGCCAGTCGTCAGCCCAGTAGCGCTGCGCCTGGATGGCGCGGATGTCCTCCAGGATCTCGTGGCGGGAGCCGGGCTGGAGCAAGTCGTAGCGCAGCTTCGGGTTCTGCAGATCGTAGAAATGGACGTGCGTGTCGATGAACGGCATCTGCGCCACGGACGCTCCTCCTCGGTCGATGCTGATTGGCTGCTCCACTCGTGATCGTGATGGCAGCGGCGGGCTTCCGATCGGCTCAGCCCGTGGGCACCTGGTTGCGGAACGAACCGGCGTCCTCCAGGCGGCGCTTGACGGCGTTGACGAAGCGTGCCCCGACCTCGCCATCGACGAGCCGATGGTCCGCCGTGAGCGTGATGCGCATGACCTGGCGCACGGCGATGCCGTCGCCGAAGACGCGCGGCTCCGGGGTGACGCTTGAGACGGCCAGGATGCCCGCCTCACCGGGGTTGATGATGGCCGTGAACTGCTCCACCCCGAACATGCCCATGTTGGAGACGCTGAACGTCGAGCCGGAGAGGCCGTCCGGGCTGATCTTGCCCGTGCGCGCCGCCGTGACGACCTCTGCGGTGCGGTCATGCAGGGCGCGTACGCTGAGCATGTCGGCCTCGCGGACGACCGGCACAAGCAGCCCGGCCGGCACGGACACCGCCACCCCGAGGTGGACATGCTCGTGCTTCCAGACCGTCACGCCATCCGTGGAAGCGTTGAGGATGGGGAACTCGCCCAGGGCCTGGACCGTGGCGGTGTGGATGAAGTCGGTGACCGAGATGTCCGATCCGCGCGACTTGAGGTCGGCGCGCAGCTTGAGCAGGTCGGTCATGTCCACCGCGACGGTCACGGTGAACGTGGGCACAGACGTGCCCTCCGTCAGCCGGCGGGCGATGGTCTGGCGCATGCGGCTGAGCGTCTCGCCGGGGCCGGACATGGCCGCAGCCGGCAGCGCCGGCGCAGAGCGGGCTGCCGGGGCAATGGCCTCCGCCGACGGTTTCGCGGGCGTCACCGACCCTGCCGCCCCCGCAGTCGCTGCAGCGGTTTCGACGATCGGTGCTGGTGCGCCCGCCCCGGAGGCGGCCGCCAGGACGTCACGCTCGACGATCCGGCCACCAGGCCCCGTGCCGGTAACGCTCCGTGGGTCGATGCCCAGCTCCGCCGCGACCCGGCTGGCCCGCGGACTGATGATGATCCGGCCGACCGCCTCGGAGACCGGTGCCGCCTGCTCGGTCGCCGATGCCCCTGGCTGACTCGGAAATGCCCCTAGTGGACTAGCGGAGGAGGGGGCAGTCCCGGCCACGGCCGGAGCCGCCGAACCAGCCGCCACGGCCTCCGGGATCTCCTCTCCGGGCTGCCCGATCCAGGCCACGATGGACTCCACAGGCACCGTGGCACCCACAGGGGCGTCGATGCGGAGGAGGACACCCTCGTCGAAGGCCTCGATCTCCATGTTGGACTTGTCGGTCTCGATCTCGAAGAGCGGGTCGCCCCGGACGACCTTGTCGCCCTCCTTCTTGAACCACTGCAGGACCGTGCACTCCTCGGTCATCTGACCGGGCATGGGCATGCGGATCGCGACGGCCATCAGATGAGCCCCCGGACTGCAGCCGCGATGTCAGCGGCGTGGGGCAGGAAGGCCTCCTCGAGCGCCTCGGCCTGTGGCGAGATGCCGTTGGCGGCCCCGATTCGCGCCACCGGCGCGTCGAGGTCATCGAACGCCTCCGCCACCACGCGGGCCACGATCTCATTGACATAGCTGCCGATGAGGACCGCCTGGGCGGCCACCACGCAGCGACCCGTCTTGCGCACCGACGTCAGCACCGTCTCCATGTCCAGCGGCACCAGCGTGCGCAGGTCGATGACGTCGCACTCGATGCCCTCACCGGCCAGCGTCTCGGCCGCCGTCAAGGCGTCGGGGACCGCCGGTCCCCAGGCCACGATGGTGGCATCGCTGCCCTCGCGTGCTACGCGGGCCACCCCGATGGGCACCAGGTAGTCGGGATCGTCAGGGATCGGGCCGCGCTCCGCGTAGAGACCCTGGCTCTCGCAGAAGAGCACCGGATCGTCCGAGCGGATGGCCGACTTCAGGAGGCCCTTGGCGTCGGCCGCCGTGGCCGGGTAGATGACCACCAGGCCGGGCGTGTGCGTGAAGATCGACTCCAGGGACTGCGAATGCTGCCCGCCGTAGCCTTTGCCGGCACCCACGGAGGCGCGGATGACGAGCGGGACGGTCGTCTGGGCACCGCTCATGTAGTGCCACTTGCCGGCCTGGTTGGCGATCTGGTCCGAAGCCATCAGCGCGAAGTCCATGTACATGAGCTCCACGACCGGCCGCAGGCCGGCCATGGCGGCACCCACGCCCGTGCCGCAGATGGCGGCTTCCGAGATGGGCGTGTTGAAAACCCGGTCACGGCCGAAGGTCTCCATGAGGCCCTTGCTGGCCTTGAAGGCGCCGCCGTAGTCGGCCACGTCCTCGCCGTAGAAGATGACGCGGCTGTCGCGGGCCATCTCCTCGACCATGGCCTCGCGCAGCGCGTCGCGCTGCAGCATGCCGGCCTCTGTGACCTTGGGCACCGGTGCAGCCTCGTAGATCTTGGGCGTGGCGAACTCGGGCGGCACCGTCTCGGTCACCGTGCCGGCGTACATGAACGTCAGCACGTCGGCCGGGTCGGGGTCGGTGGCCGCCGCGGCGCGCTTGGCGGCCACGGCGTTGCGCTCGGTGGCGGCCGCCTTCACGGCCGTCAGGCCGGCCTCGTCCAGGACCCCGGCTGCCACCAGCTGGCGGCCCAGGTTCTCGATGGGATCGACGGCCCGCCAGGCCTCCTCCTCCTCGCGCGTGCGGTACTCGTTGCGTGGGTCGGAGAGCGAATGGCCGTAGTAGCGGTAGGTGGAGGACTCGATGAGCACGGGGCCTTCGCCGCTGCGGCAGAGCTCCGTGGCCCGGATCACCGCATCTCGCACGGCCAGCACGTCCATGCCGTTGACGACCTCGGCGTGCATGCCGTCATCGGCGAAGCCGGCACCGCGCAGTGCCAGCGCCTTGACGCCCATGACCTCGTCGTCCGTGCGATGGGTCATGCCGTAGTGGTTGTTCTGGATGAGGTAGATGATGGGCAGCCCGCCGTGGCGCTCGCCGGCCAGGAAGTTCGACC
>JBFYUV010000203.1:0-2532 GCA_041299865.1 Chloroflexota bacterium | reverse complement strand
CGTCGAAGAGCGACTCCTTGGCCAGGAAGGTCGGGCGCCGCGGCAGGGCCGGGCCCAGCCAGCCGCCGATGAAGGGCGGATCGGCGTTGCTCATGTGGTTGGCAGCGATGATGAGCGGGCCGCGCGTGGGCAGGACATGGATGCCCTCCACGCGGACCCGGCCGATGGCCTGCAGGCCGAATCGGGCGAGGCCCGCGATGAGACGCGGATAGGGTGCCAGGCCGTGCGGCTCGCTCATGGGCTCGTCTGCTCCTGCTGCTCTCGTGCCCGGATGAGGCCGACCACCTCGGCCACCGTGTCCTCGAAATGCCGGCCCTCCGAGCTGACGATGAGGGCATCGTCCGGGACGCGCAGCGGTGCCACGTCGCGGCTGCTGTCGACGTGGTCCCGGCGGCGCAGGTCGGCCAGGATGGCCGCGGCCTCTGGCGAACCCGGCGCCAGGTCGCGCTCCGCTGCACGGCGGCGCGCGCGCTCCTCGATGCTCACCTCCATGTAGAGCTTGAGCTCCGCGTCGGGCAGGACGACGGTCCCGATGTCCCGGCCGGCCACGATGATGCGGCCCGTCGCGGCGAGCTGACGCTGGGTCTCCAGGAGAGCGCCCCGCACAAGCGCCTGGCGCGACACCGTGCTGACGCGGCGGTCCACCTCGGGTGCATGCAGCTCGTCGGTCACGTCGCGACCGCCGATCCTGACGCGACGCAGGCTGCCGGCCTCGTCGGCGGCGAGCTCCAGCTCAGGCACGAGGGCCACGAGGGTCGCCTCGTCCTCCGGATCGATGTCTCGCCGCACGGAGAGCCACGTGATGGCACGGTAGAGGACGCCGGTGTCCAGGAAGCGGTAGCCCAGGACCTTCGCCGCGGCCGCCCCGACCGAGGACTTGCCGCTCGAGCCGGGCCCGTCCAAAGCCACGCGCAGGCCGCTCACGAAGCGTCCCTCGAGGCTGTCAGTCGCGACCGCTCTGCGCTGCTCAGGGGGCGCACGCTGCCCGGCGGCATGTCATCGAGGCGCAGGCTGCCGATACGCACTCGGACGAGGCGCTCCACGGGCGCGCCGACGGCCGCGAACATGCGCCGCAGCTGCCGGCGCCAACCCTGTGTGAGCACGACGCGATACCAGGTCGGGGTCGCGGCATGGCTGTCGTCGCGTGCCAGCCGGGCCGTCTCCGTCCGGGTGGCCAGGCGCAGGCCCCCCAGCGTGGCCAGCCCTTCGTCCATCTCGATGCCGTCGCTCAGCGCACTCGCCTGAGCCTGGTCGAGCGGTACCCGCAGCGCGACCGCGTACTCGCGTTCCACGCGGTAGCGCGGGTGCAGCAGCTGCTGGGTCCAGTCGCCATCATCGGTGAGCAGGATGAGGCCCTCGGAATCCCTGTCCAGGCGGCCCACCGGGTAGAGGCGAGCGCCGCTCGTGCGCAGCTCGGGGGGCAGCAGGTCGAGGACCGTGCGCTCTGCGTGTCGGTCGCTCACCGTGCTCGTGACACCGGCCGGCTTGTGCATGACGAGGTAGGTCCGACGGCCGGCCGGCACGATGGCACGCCCATCCACGGCCAGGGCGTCCACGCCCGGGTCGACTCGCTGGCCGGTCACGGCTGGCAGGCCGTTGACGGTCACGCGGCCCGCGGCCACCAGCGCGTCCGCGGCACGCCGCGAGGCCACGCCGGCATCCGCGAGCGCCTTCTGGATGCGGACAGCCTCAGGCATCCTTGGCCAGCGGCTCTCCGCCGTCGAGCGACGCGTCCTCGTCCGTAGCCGCGGCGGCCACGGGACCCAGGAGTCCCTCAGCGGCATCCGCCTCGGCCTGCGCGAGACGCGCGGCGATGTCCGCCTCGAGGGGCGGCAGGTCCTCCAGCGAGGTGAGCCCGAAGCGCTCCATGAAGGCCATGCTCGTGGCGTAGAGGATGGGGCGTCCCGGCGTCTCCGCGCGACCCTGCTCATGGACGAGGCGGCGGTGCAGCAGGCCGCGGACGACATGACCGGAGTCCACGCCCCGGATGCGCTCGATGACGCCGCGAGTCACGGGCTGCCGGTAGGCGATGATGGCCAGCGTCTCCAGGGCAGCCGGGGAGAGCCGCACGGCATCGGCGCCCAGGTAGCGCGCGATCAGCGAGCCGCTCTCCGGAGCGCTGCCGAGCATGACCTGCTCGCCCGAGATGATGAGACGGATGCCGCGATCACGAAGCTGCATCTCCAGGTCACCCAGTCGCTCGTCCACCTCTTCAGCGGAGAGGCGCGCCACGCTGCGCAGCTCGGAGCGGCCCAGGGGGCGTTCGGCGACGAAAAGGAGGGCCTCGATGTCCGCGATGCTGGCCGCACCGGGCTCGTCAGACCCATCATCGCCTGCCGCTGCCGCGTCGAGTCCATCGTCTGGCGGGCGGGAGAGACCCTCCGCCATGTCCTCCGGCTCCTCCCCTGCCCTGCGGCCCGGGCCGACGGGCACCAGCCGCGCCTCGTTCATGCCGCGCTCCGCGAGCGGCAGACGATGGGCCCGAAGGGCGTCTCCTGCAGGACGATGAGCTCGCGTCCCTTGACGAGCTCC
>JBFYUV010000202.1:0-3362 GCA_041299865.1 Chloroflexota bacterium | reverse complement strand
GCGCCTCGCGCAGCCGGAGACGCGCATCGTCTCGCTGACCATCACGGAGGGCGGCTACCCGGTGGACGAGGCCACCGGCGCCTTCCTGCCCCCGCCAAAGGACGCCCTGCCGCCGGCCTTCGAGGTCCTGGCCCGTGCGCTCAGGGCCCGCCGCGACGCCGGCCTCGGCGGATTCACCGTCCTCTCCTGCGACAACATCATGGGCAACGGCGATACGGCCCGGACGGCCACCCTGGGCGTGTGTGCCATGGTCGAGCCCGGCCTCGAGGAGTGGGTCGGCCAGAACGTCGCCTTCCCCAACGGCATGGTCGACCGCATCACGCCGCAGACCGCCGATGCCGACCGCGAGTTCCTGGCGGCCGAGTACGGGCTCGTCGACCGCTGGCCCGTCGTGGCCGAGACCTTCATCCAGTGGGTCATCGAGGACGACTTCCCCTACGGCAGGCCTCCCTACCAGGACGCCGGCGTCCTGCTCACCGATGACGTGCGGCCATACGAGACGCTCAAGCTGCGCATCCTCAACGCTGGTCACTCGACGACGACGTACATGGCGGCGCTCGTGGGCCACGTCTACATCCACGAGATCATGGCCGACCCGCTGCTGGCGACGTACTTGCAGCGGTTCCACGATGACGAGGCCACCCCATCGCTGCCAGCGGTGCCCGGCATCGACGTCGAGGACTACAAGCGCGTGGTGAGGGAGCGCTTCGCCAACCCCGCGGTCCGCGACCAGGTGGCGCGCGTCTGCCTGGACGGCACCTCCAAGTTCCCCAAGTTCCTCGTCCCGACCATCGAGTCACAGCTCGACAAGGGCGGACAGGTGCGCCTGTCCGCGCTGGCGCTGGCCTGCTGGTGCCAGTACCTTCTGGGCAAGGACGACCAGGGGCGCGACATCGTGCTCTCGGCCGACCCGCGGCTGGAGCAGGCCCGCTCGTTCGCGCAGGCGTCGCAGACCGACCCGGGCGCCTTCCTCGGCTTCGGCGAGGTGTTCGGTCAGCGGCTGGCCAGCGATCCGGTCTTTGGGGCGGCGTTCGTCGCGGCGCTCACGTCGGTCCGCGAGGTGGGTGTCCACCGGACGCTGGAGCGCTGGCTCAGCGAGTCGACCTGATGCAGCCCGCTGACGGTGCCCGCGAGGGCCTGCCGGACCCAGCGTCGGTGCAGGTCGTGCGGGCTCGCGCCGGTCCCATGTTCCAGCTGGAGCGCCGTGAGCAGATCATGCAGCGCCTCGTGCGGGAGGGCCGTGTCGATGTGGCCGAGCTGGCGGAGTCCTTCGACGTCACCAGCGAGACCATCCGGCGCGACCTGACGGACCTGGAGCGTGACCGCCTCGTGCGCCGGGTCCACGGTGGCGCCATCCCCTGGCGCGGTGCCACCCTGGTGCCACGCCTGGAGGTGCGCGAATCCATCAACGTCGACGAGAAGCACCGCATCGCCATGGCCGCCGCTCGCGAGGTGCCGGAGAGCGGCTCGATCATCATCGACTCGGGCAGCACGGCGCTGCAGCTGGCGGACGTGCTCGATCGCGAGCGGGACCTCACGGTCATCACCAACTCCATCCCCATCATCCGCTCGCTGGCCCTCACGGACCGCCCGGAGGTGGTCGTGCTAGGCGGCGCCCTGGAACGCAAGACGATGGCCATGGTCGACGAGACCGGCGTGGACCTGCTGCGCGACCTCAGCGTCGATGTCCTCTTCATCGGCTGCGACGGCATGTCCCCCGTGCGCGGCTTCACGACGCCATACCGGGCGGAGGTCGCCATCAAGCGGGCCATGATGGCCTCCGCCCGTCGAGTGGTGATGATGTTCGACCACTCCAAGATCGGGAACGAGCAGCTCTTCCGGTTCGCGGCCGTCGATGAGGTGGACACCATCATCACCGGCGTGGAGGTCGATGACGCCATCGCGGCCCGTCTCGAGGAGCAGGGTCCGGTCGTCATCCGTGTCTGAACGAGGTGGCATCCAAGGTGACTGACGTGGGCAGCGGGCAGGGCAGCCGGGCCTTGTCGCTGCCCGACCTCGAGGCCATCGCCGCAGAGGCCGCTGCCAAGGGTGCCGCCATCGTCCGGGCCAGGACCGGGCAGCTGGGCTCCGTCGGCACGAAGTCGAGCCCCACCGATCCGGTGACGGCCCTCGACCTGGCCGTGGAGCAGGTCATCCGTGAGCATCTCGCCCGAAGGACGCCGGGGGCGTCCTTCCTGGGTGAGGAGGAAGGCGCCTGGGTCGGCGACTCGTCACTGGGCTGGATCCTCGACCCCATCGACGGCACCGTGAACCTGACGTACGACGTGCCCCTCATCGCCGTCTCGCTGGCGGCCACCGTCGATGGCGAGGTGGTGGCCGGGTCCGTGGTCGATGTCTGGCGCGACGAGGTCTTCAGCGCGGCCGCTGGTGCCGGGGCCCGGCTCGACGGGACCACGATCGCGCCCTCGACCGTCGCGGAGCTGGCCCACGCCCTGGTGGCCACGGGCTTCGACTACTCGGCCGAGGGGCGCGCCGCCGAGGTCGAGAGTCTCGGGCGCGTGCTGCCCGCGGCGCGTGACATCCGCTGCTTCGGGTCCTCGGCGCTGCACCTCTGCTGGGTGGCCTGCGGCCGCGTCGATGCCTACTACCAGCGCAACATGAAGCGCTGGGACTACGCGGCCGGCGCCATCATCGCGGCCGAGTCAGGCGCCCGCGTGGAGCCGCCCACGGAGCAGAACGGCCACCTCATGGTGGCTGCGAGCCGGCACATCTTCGAACCGCTGCGACAGCTGCTCTCGTAGGCCGCCGGGGGAATCTGCCCTCGCCAGTGATCAGGAGCGGCCTGCAGCGTCCCCCGCGCGCCAGCGCTCCCAGATGCTGACCAGGTCCGCTTTCTGGACCGGCTCCGACATGCGGGCCACTGCCAGGATGGCCTCCCACTTCGCGAAGGCTGCCTCGTCGATCAGGCCTCGCTCGCCCAGGACGGCGAGGTAGGCGCCGTGAAGGCGATCGAGCACGTCGATGGTGGCTCCGTCGAGGTGCCTGTTGGACGACTGGGGAGTCGCCGGTGGCCGCATCAACAGCGAGCTTCGTGCAAGGTCGGCGGTGGCATACCCGATGGCGGCGTCGAACCAGTCGACGATGATCCAGCCGCGAGCGGACATCAGGATGTTGGCTGGGTGCATGTCACCGTGGCAGAGGGCCACGCCGCGGGGCATGTCCGCCAGGAGATCGTGGGCCTCCTCGCGCTCGTGCCCAGGCAGCTGCTCGGCCTCCTCGATCTTGCCGTGCAGCCGTGTCACGAGATCCGGGAGGCCGGCGATCGGGCCGGCCGCGTGGACCCGGACCTGGAGATCGACGAGCTCCTCGATGAGTCCCGGCAGCTGTTCCGGGGCGGCCTT
>JBFYUV010000200.1:0-3170 GCA_041299865.1 Chloroflexota bacterium | reverse complement strand
CGCTGGTGGACGGGCACCAGCACGACCGGCACGCCAGCCGTCGCCAGCACGTCCTTGCGTTCCTCGAGCAGCGGGTCATCCGGGTCGATGGCGACCAGCCAGCGCCACCGCCGCTCGGTCTGGGCAGCGAGCGAGCGAGCGGTGACGTGGCGTGTCAGCTCCAGCCTGCGCCGGTTGGCGTCGAGCGGGTAGCTGGCGGGGTATGCCGAGCGGGTGAGGAGGTAGTGGATCATGCCGCGACCGCCTCCCCGAGCCGGGGACGGAGTCGCTCGGCCTCTTCGGCGAGGGCGCGGCGGACATCGGGGCGGATGCGGCCCAGCCGATAGCGGGCGATGGCCTCGGCCGTCCCGAGCTTGGCCGCTGCGACGTAGACCTGTCGGTTGCGCGAGCGGGCCGCACGACGCTCGGCCGAGCGCAGGCCCGTCTGGGGCGAGGTGGTCAGCGTGCCCGCGTGTCGGATGCGGTGATACGTCGGGTCGGGCGGCGCCCAGCGGATGAGCGGGCCGGTGGTGCGAAGCATCCGCAGCAGGACCGTGTCCTGGCCGACGCGCTCCTGCGGGTCGTAGCCGCCCACGCCGAGCATCCGCGATGTGGCGAAGCGGCCGACGTGGTAGAGCGGGTGCTGTCCGGCCTTGCCGGCCCAGTACCTGACGCCCGCGCCGCTGTGGAACCAGACCGCGGCAGGAGCCACGGCCGAGCAGCCGAGGGCGGCCATGCGCTCGAGGTGCTCGGGGTCGACCCAGTCATCGGCGTCGACCGGCGCGTACCACTCGTGGGGACTAGACGTGAGCATGAGCTGGTGACAGAAGTAGGTGCCGTGGTTGCGGGGCAGGACGTGGACGTCGAGGCGATCGTCGCGGATGCCGGCCAGCGGTGGCTTCTCGCCGTCACCCAGGACGAGCAACTGGATGTCCCGGTCCGTCTGCGCCAGGACGCTCCGCACGGCGCGCTCGACGAGCCCCGGATGGCCGAAGTAGGTCATCGCCACCAGCGTCGTCATGCCAGCCACTCGCTGACCGCGTCTGCGGCCCGCTGGGCGCTCGTGCCGTCGCGGATGGCGTAGACATCGGCCACGATGCGCTCGCGGGCGTCACGGGCCTCCTGTGGGTCCGTGAGGGCCTTCTCGATGACGCTGACGAACTGGTCGGGGGTGCTGACGTGCAGCCCCACGTCCCATGCGTCCCCGAAGCGCAGCTCACCGGAGCCGCGCTTGTAGGCTGGCTGGTCGAGCAGCACGACGGGCCGTCCGGTGAGGGCGAACTCGAAGATGGTGCTGGAGTTGTCGCAGGCGTACAGGTCGGCCCGGGCGAGCACCTCGTCGAAGTCGGCCACGACCTCCAGCCCGATGCGCCGATACATCGGCGCGAGTCGGGCGATGACGCGGGGATGGGCGTGGGCGATGATCGTGAAGGGCGGGTCCTTGAGGCGCCGCAACATGGCCCAGTAGCGCATGAAGGCCGTCTGCCGCCAGTGGAAGCTGATGGCGACGACGGGCGGGTCATGGCGCGGGTAGTCGCGCCCCACCCAGCGGTCCATCTTCGGGCACCCGACCACGGCGTAGGAGGCGTCGGGATACCACTGGCGGTTGGCCTGGGCGACTCGCTCGCTGGGGCAGACGAAGAGGCCGATGTGCTCGCGGCGCTTGCCGCCGGGGTAGGAGGGATGGCGCCCGGGCCACGTCTGCCCGGCCCCGTGCTCGACGAGGACCGTGGGCCCCTTGTGGCGCAGGAAGTCGCCGGCACCGGCCACCATCAGCGGGTTGCCGTCCGGCTTGCCCACGGACACCTCGACGCCGCGCTTCTGCGCGTGGGCGACCAGCGCAGCGGTGCGCACGGTGAACCTGCCCCGCTCGGGCAGCCGTTCCCAGATGGGGGCCATGTGGTCGATGAAGTGGGACTGGTAAGCGTGGGCGTCGATCACAGCGCCACCCGCTCTGCGGTGACGATGGTGGCGTTTGGCATGGGCGGCACGGGCCGAACGACCCGGATGACCTCGAAGGTGCCCGCCGTGGTGGTCGCGGTCATCTCGGGCAGCACGGCGCGGTCGCCCTCGACGATGATCTGGAAGAGGTCGGTGGTCAGCACGGCGCGCTCGGTCTCGTCCTCGGCCACGGCGGCGATGACGAGGGCGCGCAGGCTGGTCAGGGAGGACACGGCGCTCCAGGTGCGGGTGACGGCACCCGATGGCTGGCGCACCTCGGTGGCCTCGGAGAAGGTGACGGTATGGGGATAGCGGCGCATCACGCCACCGTCAAGGGCCGCAGGCTGCCGAGGACGGCCTGGTATCGCTCCGCGTAGGTGGTCCCACTGCCGTAGGACACGCTGTACTCGCCGATGCGCTCGCTCGTGATGTCCGAGCCGATGGTCGGGTCGAGCTGGATGAGCGCCACCTGGGCGCGCTTGCGCTCGTCGTCGCGGTCGGGCGGCATGAAGACGACCTCCACGAGCCCGTACCAGAAGGTGCGCGGGTTGGTGCCCGTCGTGAGGCGGTGCAGGAGGTAGCCGTCGATGCGGTAGTCGTCCTCCTCGAGGACGATGGGGCTGGTGCTGTCGGACGCCTCGGTCACGCTGATGAGGCCGTAGGACGGCGCCGGCATGGGGCGGGAGAGGACCAGGGCGGGATAGCCGCCCTGGACGTACTCCGTCTGCTCGACCGGGTCGCCGGCCGCGGCGATGATGTCGCGCTCGGTCGCGTCGAGCAGGATCTGCAGGGCATCGTCGGACAGGCCCGTGGTGATGAACTCGCGGAGCTCCTCGACGGTCAGCAGCATCAGGACATCGCGTATTCGGTGGGGAGGCTCTGGCTGTGGATGACGGTGACGTCCTGGGTGCCGTTGAGGTCGATGGTCAGGAAGCCCGCGACGTCAAGATCGTACTCGTAGTGGCCCTCAGCGATGGACGCCTTGAGCGTGGCGATGGTGCCCCTGGCATCGGCCAGCACGACGGTCGAGGCGTGCGTCGCGTTGATGACGACGCGCTCGAGCCTGCCGGGTCCGTCGAGGACGCAGATGTCCGCGGCGTAGCCGATCTCGATGGTGTCGGGGACGCCACCGGACTCGACCCAGCCGGCGCCGGTCACGCTGACCAGGCTGGCGAACCATCGGGTGCTCGTGACGACGTCGTCGGCCACCGGGGTGATGACCTCGGTGATGGTCTGGCCCGCGAGCGACT
>JBFYUV010000197.1:0-4915 GCA_041299865.1 Chloroflexota bacterium | reverse complement strand
TGTCCCAGCGTGTCCCGGCGTGACCGCGGGCATCGGGCAGGTAGAGCCTGAAGTGCTGGCGCAGCAGGGGGCGCTGGGCTGCCCAATCCTCGGTCGCCGAGGAGGTCGCCGCGTGCAACAGGACGAGGGGCGGGCCCTCACCCTCGGTCAGGTAGGCGATGCGCAGGCCGTTGGCCGCCAGCTCAGGCATGGGCGAGGCGGGTGCCACGATCGCCAGCGCGGGTGCCAGGATCGGCGACGCGGACGGCGCGACCGGTGGCGCTGGGCACGGACACGGGCAGGAGCACGGGCATGAGCACGGAGAGGGACATGGCTGTCACGGATGGTCGCACGTCCGACACGCTACCCTCTCGTGCTCATGAGCAGCCAGCATCCCGAGGCCTCCCAGCCGCCACCCGAGGAGCTGCGCGTCCGGCGCAGTGCGAAGCGTGCCCGCTATGACCGCGAGACGATCGACGCCATCGTGGATGCCGTGCTGATCGCCCACGTCGGCACGGTTCGCGATGGCAAGCCCGTGGTCATCCCGATGCTTTGCCGTCGCGACGGCGACTGGCTGCTGCTGCACGGCTCGCCGGCCGCGGGCAGCGTGGTGCGCGGCCGAGACCAGGAGGTCTGCGTGACGCTGACCGTGCTGGACGGCCTCGTCCTGGCCCGGTCGGCCTTCCACCACTCGCTCAACTACCGCTCGGTGGTGGTGCTGGGGAGGGCGGAGATGATGCACGACGAAGGCGAGCGAAGACGCGCCCTCGAGGCCCTCATGGAGCGGCTGGTGCCCGGCCGGGGAGCGACGCTGCGCCCGACCACGGATGTCGAGGTCAGGCAGACCGCCGTGCTGCGCGTCTCGTTGGCGAAGGCCTCGGCCAAGCTGCGCAGCGGCCCGCCAGCCGATGATGAGCCCGACTACGACCTGCCCATCTGGGCCGGCGTGCTGCCCGTGACCACGCGCATCGGAGAGCCGCAGCCGGACCCGCGCCTGGCCGAGAGCACAGCCGTGCCTGAGCACGTGAGGCGGATGGCCGGCAAGACCGCCTGAGCCACCGGGCCGCAGGCCTACGCAGGCCGCGGCGGCTCGCCCGGCGGGTCCGGGTCGGGTATCGGAAGCGGGTGCGAGAGGACGTCCTGCTGATCGGGGTGGCGCTCCAGCCAGCGGATGACGAACGGGCAGCGGGGGATGACCGCAAGGCCACGCGTGCGGGCATCCTCGATGACCCAGGCCACGAGCTGGCTGGAGATGCCCTGGCCCTCGAAACCCTCCTGGACCTCCGTGTGCAGCAACGCCATCCATGTCGTGGAGCGCTCGTAGCTGACGAGGGCAGCCAGCGGGCCGTCCTCGGCGAGGCGAGCCTCGTAGCGGTTGAGCTCGGCGACGTCATCCACGTGGAGCGCCGGCCGCGAGGCGGGGATGTGACCCGGCTCGCCCTGTGGCCGATCCTCGCTCATCGACCGGCCTTGAAGTCCTGGAAGAGGCGCGCGGACGAGGTGGCCGGGTCGGCATGGAAGGCGTCCGCGTCGATGACCATCCGGGCGCGGGCGCTGGGCGCAGCGATGACCGGCTGGGAGGCGATGAAGCTACGCACGACCTCGGCGTGCGGTTTCAGAGAGCCGTCGGGACGGACCAGGCCGAAGTGCCGTTCGTGGAGCTTGGTGTCGCAGGGCGGCCGGACCCAGAGGTCCTCGTGGTAGTCGGCGAAGCACCACAGCAGCGCCCCAGCGGCGCCCACCTCCACGAGAAGCGGCAGCACCCCCGCGAGGTGCTCGGCCAGTGCCTCCTCGGAGAGCATGACCTGGCTCCAGGCCTGCCCGAGCGCCTGCCACTCCCAGGTCGTGGTGTCCTGGCCGGGCGGCGCCGTGCAGGCACCGAACTCCTCCATGACGGCCGGTCGACCGGACAGCGCGGCCGTCAGCGCCGTGGCGAAGGGCACGGCATCCGGGTCCAGGGGCGCAGCCCCGAAGTTGGCGTAGATGGGGTAGGCGTGCATGACGGACAGGTCGGCCTCTGCGAACAGGCGGTCGACGCGCAGGCCGTTGTGCGTGCTCAATGAGGGGGCGTGCAGGCCCACCGTGAGGTGATGGCGGTCGTCCAGCTCGCGGATGGCCCCGAACAGCCGCCGTGCCCAGTCCTGGGCGGCCGCCTCGTCCGGCGGGCGGGCGAAGAGGTCCGGCTCGTTGCCCAGGTTCCAGGCGAAGATCGCGGGATGGTCGTGCAGGCGAGCCACGACCGTCCGCAGCTGCAGCTCCGCTGCGCGCAGTGCCTCGGGGTCGACGAAGGGGTTGCGGTAGCTGCCGGCGTCTTCGTTAGCACCGCTCACGACCTGGCGGCCGGCAGGGACCGGCTCCCTGCCACCCAGCAGCCAGGACGGCGCCCAGTTGGGGCCGCTCATGTGGCCGGTGAAGAACGTCACGTCGAGGCCCAGATCCCGCTCGGCCGCCAGGTCGCAGACGGTCTCGAGGTCGGCCAGCGCGCTCGCCGAGACCGTGGTCGGCGTGGGCTGGAAGTCCTCCCAGAGGAGGAAGATGCGCACGAGTCGCAGCCCCAGGCCGGCCACGACATCGAGCTCGTCGGCCACCTCACCGGCGTCGAAGTCCTTCCACCAGCCCATGGCCTTGCGGCGCGGCCAGTAGTTGACGCCGACGCGGAAGGGCGCACCGACGGCCAGGTCGACGGGGTTCATGGCGCCACCGCCTCAAGCTCGAAGATGCGGGCCTGGAAATCCCCGCGGGCCTGGGACTCCCACGACCGGTCGTCGAGGAAGAGGCCCACGTGCATGAGCTCGTCACCGCCGCGCTCCAGCGAGTTGGCCCGCGCCAGGGCGTCGTCGGACTGCGGCCAGAGGCTGATCCGGTAGCGGGCCGTGGAGTCCAGGCCACGCAGCCGCAGCAGGCCGGGGCCGGGCACGGTGTGGGAGAGCACGCGGTACCAGCCCACGAGGCCGCGCCGCCCATCGTCCGAGACCGTCATCCAGGCCGTCTCGTTGCCATCGCCCTCGAAGGGGCTGACGAGGCGCAGGAAGCGGCCACCGTGCAGGAGATCGCGGCGCTGCTGGTACCAGGCGATCTGGGCACGGACCTGGGCGCCCTCGTCGTCGGACAGGTGGCGCGGATCGAGCTCGTAGCCCAGGTTGCCGAAGAAGGCCACCGCAGCCCGCATCTCGAGCGAGGTCAGGCGACCGACCTGGTGGTTGGGCACGGCCGAGACGTGGGCGCCCATCGCGCTCGTCGGATAGACCAGCGAGGTGCCGTACTGGATGCGCAAGCGCTCGACCGCGTCGGTGTCGTCGCTCGTCCAGGCCTGAGGCGCGAAGGCCAGCAGGCCCGGGTCGAAGCGCCCGCCGCCGCTGGCGCAGGATTCGAAGAGGATGTCCGGGAAGCGTCGCGTCAGGCGGTCGTAGAGGTCGTAGACGCCCAGCACGTAGCGGTGGAAGAACTCACCCTGCTGACCGGGCGGCAAGCTGGCTCCGTAGGGCTCCGTGATGATGCGGTTCATGTCCCACTTCACGTAGGCGATCGGGGCGCTGGCGAGGACCTGCCCGATGGCCTGTTCGAGGTGGTCCACGACCTGCGGGTTCGAGAGGTCCAGCACGAGCTGGTTGCGCAGCTCGGAGCGGGTCCGTCCCGGGATGCCCACCGCCCACTCGGGATGCGTGTCGAACAGCTGGCTGCGGGGATTGACCATCTCCGGTTCGATCCAGATGCCGAAGGCCAGGCCGAGATCGTTGACACGCTCCACGAGGGCCGGCAGCCCGGAGGGAAGCTTGCGGGCGTCCACGGTCCAGTCGCCCAGCGACGAGGTGTCGTCGTCTCGCCGGCCGAACCAGCCGTCGTCGAGCACGAACAGCTCCACGCCGAGGTCCGCGGCGGCAGCCGCCATCTCCACGAGGCGGTCCTCGTCGAAGTCGAAGTAGACGCCCTCCCAGCTGTTGAGGAGGACGGGACGAGGGCGGTCGCGCCATGGGCCACGCACGAGGCGCTCGCGGTAGAGCCGGTGGTACGCCTCCGACACCCCACCCACGCCGGCATCGCTCCAGGCCAGCACGGCTTCCGGCGCCTGGAAGGACGATCCCGGCAGGAGCTGCCAGCGGAGCGTCTCGGGGTCCAGGCCGAGGCGCGCGCGAGCGGTGCCGAAGGGGTCGACCTCCACCTCGGCCAGGAAGTTCCCCGAGTAGACCAGCGAGAGGCCGATGGCCTCCCCGCTGGCCTCCGTCGTAGCCGGGCGTCGCAGCAGCAGGAAGGGGTTCTGGTAGTGGCTCGAGGTCCCATGCCGGCTGGCCAGGGCCCGCCGGCCGCGGAGGAGCCGCGCGTCGGTGACGTGGCACTCGCGGCCCCAGGCGCCCGTGAGCTGGGCGAGGTGCCAGTCTGCGTCCGGCAGGTCCAGGCTGGCGCTCATGGCCGTCGTGAGTTCCACCGCCTGCTGGCCCTCATTCATGACGCGCAGGCTGCGCACGATGACGGGGCGATCGCGGTAGATGGTCAGGAGCAGGCGCACCACGATGCCGGATGGTGAATCCTCGAGGACCAGCTCCACGCTGTCTGCCTCCGCCTCGTCCTCGACGTAGGTCGCGGGCAGCCCCTCGAGCGACGGCTTGCCGGGCAGCAGGCGATGCTCCCGGTAGACAAGGTCGAGGATGGCGCTGCCGTCGGCGTGTCGGACAGTCAGGCCAGGGCCGCGCAGATCGCCGCGACCGGTCGTGGGCACTTCCAGGGCGACCGGGTCGAGCACCTGGTTGTGGTGGGCGACGAAGGCCCCGCGGACGAGGTGCCGGTAGTCACGACCGGTCGCCAGCGGCACGCCGAAGTGGAGGTGGGCGAGCGTGCCCGTCGCCAGCACAGCCATCACGTGGCTGACAGCGCCGTTGTGCAGGTGTAGCTGGCGCGCCTCGGGGCGCCACTCGATGGGCATGGTCGCGGATCTCCTTGT
>JBFYUV010000192.1:0-6562 GCA_041299865.1 Chloroflexota bacterium | reverse complement strand
GCGCGAACGCGGCATCGCCGTGAGCGTCCCGGTCATCGTCAAGTACCTCGATGAGGGCACCTCGGCCCGGGTGGCTTTGGAAGGTGCGCTCCGGTGAGCCTCGGGCCCGTGGACTCCGTCGCCAGCCCGTGCATCGAGGTGGGCGCGACCGTGGCCGGGCATGATCCGGAGGCCCTGCTCGCGGCGCACGGCAGCCCACTCTACGTGTACGACCTCGGTGTCATCCGACGGCGGGTCGAGTGGCTGCGGACCGCGCTTCCCGAGCGGGCGGAGGTGGCCTTCGCGGTGAAGGCCAATCCCTCGCCGCTGGTGCTGGAAACGCTGCGCTCGGCTGGCACGGGTGTCGATGTCGCCTCCGGCGGCGAGCTGTCCGCAGTCCTGCGGGCGGGCTTCGACCCCGGGGTCGTGTGCTTCACCGGACCGGGCAAGACCGACCGGGAGCTCGAGGCAGCGTTGCGGGCGCAGGTCCGGGCGCTGACGATCGAGTCACTCGACGAGCTGGACGCGGTGCTGGGCATGGCCGACCTGGCGCGCTACGGGCAGGGCCTGATGCTCCGCCTGGCGGTAGAGGCCCACGCTGAGGAGCGGCCCATCATCGGGGCCGCCGGGGCCGTCAAGTTCGGCCTCACCGACGAGGAGGCCGACGAGGCCCTGGAGCGGCTGGGTGATGGCGGTGACTCAGGCCCAGGCGGGCGCTTCGAGGTGCTCGGCATCCACGCCTTCGGAGCCTCCAACGTGCTCGAGGCCGCGGTGCTGGTGGCCGGGCTGCGCGAGCTGGCCACACGGGCGGAGGTGCTGGCTTCGAGGCACGGGCTCGACATCGGGCTCATCGACATGGGCGGCGGACTGGGGATCCCCTATGCGCCCGAAGCCACCGAGCTTGACGTCGTCGCGCTGGGGGAGGGGATCGCGGCCGAGCTGCGGACGTGGGCCGCGCGGGCCGCCCTTCGCGACGCTCGAGTGCTGCTGGAGCCCGGGCGTTGGCTGGTCGGGCCGGCAGGGGTGTACCTCACGCAGGTCGTGCGCAGCAAGGTCCGCGGCGGGCGCGCCATCGCCATCATGGACGGCGGGATCCATCACCTCATGCGTCCGGCGCTGGTTGGTGAGCAGCAGCGCGTCGTGCCCGTGGGGGTCGCCGCCCAGGGTGTCCCTCGGGCGGCGGATGCGCTCCCGGTCGATGTCGTCGGTCCTCTCTGCACCGGCCTGGACATGCTGGCCACCGACGTGGCGGCGCCCATGCCGCGCGCCGGCGACATCTACGCGGTCGTGGACGCCGGCGCCTACGGCTTCACCGAGTCGATGCCGCTCTTCCTCTCGCACCCGATGCCGGCCGAGCTCGCCATCGAGGGTCCCGTCGTCCGCACCTCCCGCCCGCGCGTCGAGCCCGTCTGAGTTCAAGCCTCCTCGAGTCGAACCGGGCAGGAGCCTCGAGCGCCTGGACCCGAATCGGACAGCGGGTGCCGAGCCCGCCACCGGGCCGGGTCTCAGACGCACCCGAGGGCTGCCTTGAGCACTCGACAGGCGTCATCCATCCGGGCATCACTGAGGCGACAGATGCGTCGTCGAAACGCGTGTCGTCGCAGGGTGTGGAGGTTGTCGAACGCGGCAACACACGCCTCTGGCAGCCCATCCTCGACTCCCAAAGGCAGCTCGCTCATCAGGCCGCGGATGGTCCGCGTGCAGGCCACGACCACCACGGCGCCGATCCGGTCGGCGACCGGATCACGGGTCAGCACGAGGACCGGTCGATCACCGCCCGGGGTGCTCGCCCACCAGACCTCGCCCCTCACCACGCCGGTGTCCCGCTCCATGCGTCAGGGTCGTCAGCGAGGGCCAGCTCCTCGTCGGACAACGGCTTGGCGTCGTATCGCGCCGCGTCCGCCTCGCACGCCAGTCGGTAGATGTAGAGCTCGATCGAGCGGCGTATCGCATCCGAACGCGTCGGATGGACCCCCGGCACAAGGGCATCCAGCCTGCTGACGAGCTCGACTGGGAGACGCACCGCGATCTGGTCTGTCATGCGTTCAGTATACCAACGTGCATGACGTCCAGATCCAGCGACCCGCAGCGATCACGGCACGCGTCAGCGCCTGGGTGTGGGTCCCACGTGGTCGATGCCCAGTCGCTCGGCGGCCGCTGCCAACTCTGCATGGACGCGGCGCGGCGCGGTGCCGCCGATGACGTCCGGCCGGGCGAGCGCGCTCTCCAGCTCGGCGGCCGCACGGAGCGCGCCGGGCAGCCCGGCATCCTCCGCCAGCCCAGCCGCCACCGCGTCCGAGGACGCCCCGAGGACCGCGCGGATGTCCTCGTCGACCAGGCCCGTCAGCTCCACCCCGATTGCCTCAGCGCGGGCCACCAGTGAGCCCACGATGTGATGTGCCTCCCGGAAGGGCACGCCGCGCTCCACGAGGGTGTCGGCGACGGCGGTGGCCGTCGTGAACCCGGTCGTGGCGGCCGCGCGCATACGCGCCTCGTCCACGTGCAGCGTGGCCACGACCCCGGCCATGACGCGCAACGAGGATCCCAGCACGGCCAGGGCGTCGATGAGCGGTGGCTTGTCTTCCTGCAGGTCACGCTGGTAGCCACTGGGCAGCCCCTTGAGAAGCGTCAGCACGGCCACCAGGTGTCCGTCCACGCGGGCCGTCCGGCCCCGCACCAGCTCGGCCGGGTCGGGGTTGCGCTTGTTAGGCATCATCGACGAGCCTGTCGACCAGGCATCGGCCAGACGCAGGAAGCCGAAGGCCGGGTTGGACCACCAGACGAGCTCCTCGGCCAGGCGGGAGAGGTGCGTCATGGCCAGCGCCGCCATGGCCAGCGTCTCGACGACGAAGTCGCGGTCGCCCACCGCGTCGATGGAGTTGCGGGTGACCCCGGCGAACCCCAGCTCGTGAGCCACGGCCTCGCGATCCAGGGCGAAGCCGGCTCCGGCGAGGGCGCCCGATCCGAGGGGTGATCGGTCGGCGCGGGCCAGCGTGTCGGCCAGCCGGCCACGGTCGCGCTCGAGCATCTCCACGTAGGCCAGCAGGTGGTGGGCGAAGAGCACCGGCTGGGCCGGCTGCACGTGCGTGTGCCCGGGCATGACCGCCTCGCGGTGGGCCAGGCCCTGGCACACCAGCGCCCGCTGCAGGCCCACGACGGCCTCCTCGATGGTGGCCAGCCGCCGCTTCAGCCAGAGGCGCAGGTCCGTGGCCACCTGGTCATTGCGTGAGCGGCCAGTGTGGAGCTTGCCGGCCACGGGCCCGATGCGCTCGGCGAGGGCCATCTCGATGTTGAGGTGGATGTCCTCCAGCGCCGGATCCCAGGCGATGGTGCCGGCCCACACTTCGGCCTCGAGGCCGCGCAGGCCGTCGCCGATGGCAGCCGCCTCAGCCTCGTCCAGCAGGCCTGCGGCCCGCAGCCCGGAGACGTGGGCCAGTGAGCCACGGATGTCGTCGATGGCCAGCTCGGCATCGACGTCGATGGAGCGCCCGAAGTCGGCCGCGTCCGCGTCCGGCTCGGCGGAGAAGCGCCCGCCCCAGGCCTTCATGGGCAGTCAGGCCGGGGGCGCCGCGGGCTCCGCGTCAGCCACGCTGACCGGCAGCTCGCCGAGCATCGGCTGCGTCCACGTCCAGGCCGAATCGTGCCGCGCGGCCTCCGTGCGCAGGGGCAGGCCGAAGATGCGGATGAATCCCACCGACGCAGCGTGGTCGTAGGCGTCGTCTGAATCGTAGGTGGCCAGGGTGCGGTCGTAGAGCGAGTCGTCGCTGCGGCGACCGACGACGGAGGCATTGCCGTGGTCGAGGCGCATGCGCACCTGGCCGTTGACGACGCGCTGCGCGGAATGGACGTACTCGCGCAGGTCGCGGTGCAGGGCGCTGAACCAGATGCCGTCGTAGGTGGCCTGGGCCAGCTCGTCAGCGACGAGGCGGTTGAAGCGCAGCTGCTCCTTGGAGAGCGTCAGGCTCTCCAAGGCGGCGTGTGCCGTGTGCAGGATGGTGGCCGCCGGGGCCTCGTAGATCTCACGGCTCTTGATGCCCACCAGGCGGTCCTCGACGTGGTCGATGCGCCCGATGCCGTGCCGGCCGCCGAGGGCGTGGACGCGCTCGATGAGCTCCACGGCCGGGACGGCCTGGCCGTCCAGGGTGACCGGGATGCCGCCCTCGAAGCCGATGGTCAGCTCGGTCGGGATGTCCGGCGCCTGCCCCGGCTCCACGGTCCACTCGTAGGCGTCCGGGGGCGGCGTGGCCCACGGATCCTCCAGCACACCTGTCTCGCAGGAGCGGCCCCACAGGTTGACGTCGATGGAGTAGGGCGAGGCCTTGGTGATGGGGATCTCGATGCCGCGCTCGATGGCGTAGTCGATCTCCTGCTCGCGCGAGAGGCCCATGCCCACCCGCATGGGGGCGATGACCTCCAGCCGCGGATCGAGGGCGTGGACGGCCACATCGAAGCGGACCTGGTCGTTGCCCTTGCCGGTGCAGCCGTGGGCGACGGCGCCGGCACGCTCGCGGTCGGCGACTTCCACGAGGAGCTGGGCGATCAGGGGTCGCGCCAGCGCCGTGGCCAGCGGGTAGACGCCCTGGTAGAGCGCGTTGGCCTGCAGATTGGGCCACACGAACTGGCGCACGAAACGCTCGCGGCCGTCGACGACGTAGGCGCGGCTGGCCCCGGCCCTGAAGGCACGGCTGGCCACATCGTCGCGCATGGAGCCACCACCGAGGTCCACCGTCAGGGTGATGACCTCCACGCCGTACTGCTCCTTGAGCCATGCCACGGCGACCGACGTGTCCAGCCCGCCCGAGTAGGCGAGCACGACCTTCTTCACCGGTGACCTCCAAGCGCTGAGCTATCGAGTCTGACATGACCTGGGGGTGGGTCGCCAGACGCGCGTGCGGGGCGTCCGACCCCTGCGGACGCCCGGCTGATGCCCAGGGGCACGACGCCTTCGCGGCTCCCCAGACTGCATCAACATGCGAGTTGATGTCCATCATTGCATAGTCATGCATATCGCGCAGGTGCGGGCAACGTCCACGGAGCGCACTCCGGAGCCGGTTCGGTGGTATCGGGAAGGGCGGCGGGTGGCTGGGTGCGGCCGTCGAGGCCGGTGCGCGCGGGCACAGTCCGGGGTCGGCGTAGCGGTATCGGGCTACTACCCATCGTCGCCCGAACAGGGTTGACTGGTGCTCCAGCCTTCACGGAGCGAGCATGGCCACAGCCCGACCCCGGAACGACGTCTCAGCCCCGGCACTGCGCGATCGCCGCCACCTGCGATCCGCTCTCATCGGATTGGCGGTGCTCCCCGCCCTGGCGGGCGTGGTGGTGACGGCCCTGCTGCTGATGGCCACGAGCGCAACCAAGCCCACCCAGCGCCTGGCAGCCGCGGCTCTGTCCGGCTCGGCGCCGGGCACTGACGCGTTGGCCGCCGAGCTCGTCATCGGCCTCGCTGTCATCATCGTGGCGGCCGGCGTGGTTACGCTCGTGCTGCTGCGCTACCTGCTTCGACCGCTGGTCGAGATGACCACGTCGCGCTCACACCTCGAGACCCTCTACAACCAGGCGCGCGAGGATTCCCGGCGGGACGGACTCACCGGTCTGGGCAACCAGCGTGCCCTCCACGAGGAGCTCGGCCGCGAGATCGCGGCCGCGGCGGAACGGGGTGACCGCTTCAGCTTCGTGCTCATGGACCTCGACGACCTCAAGCTCGTCAACGACCGGGACGGCCATGCGGCCGGCGATGAGACGCTCCACTCGATGGCCCGCACGATGCGCGAGCTGACCCGCCCCGTTGACCGGCTCTTCCGCCTCGGTGGTGATGAGTTCGCCATGCTCTTGCCGGGGACCGACATCGACACGGCCGTGGCTATGACGGAGCGCCTGCTGCACTTCGCCCGGCGCCCCGCGTCAGGGGCGCGTCCCAGCCCCTTCTCGGCCGGCATCTCGGGCGTGCCCCTCTTCGGACACGACCAGGAGATGGTCTACCGGCAGGCGGACGCGGCCCTCTACTGGGTGAAGCGGCACGGGCGTGGCGCCGTGGAGGTCTTCGAGCCCGAGCGCGACCAGCTTCCCGACAACCTCATCGACGTGGCGCGCATCGCCGTCCAGGAGGTCATCACGGGACGGCTCCTGTCCCCGGTGTTCCAGCCCATCGTCGACCTTCGCACGGGCCGCGTCCTGGGCTTCGAGGGACTCATCCGGCCCGATCCGACGGGACCGCTGCCCGATACCACACAGCTCTTCGCGGCCGCCGCGGCCGCCGGGCGCACCGTCGAGCTGGACGTGGCCTGCATCGAGCAGGTGCTGGCCGCCGCGCGCGCCATCGGCCCCGACCGGTTGCTGACCCTGAACCTCTCTCCCCGCACGCTCGAGGTGCGCGATTTCGACGCCGGCTGGCTGCTGCAGGGCCTCTACCGCAACGGCATCTCCCCCGGGCGCGTGATCGTGGAGCTCACGGAGCGCGACGAGATCGACGACCTGGCTCGGCTGCGGCAGACCTTCCGGCACCTTCGCGAGTACGGACTGCGGCTGGCGGCCGATGACGTCGGCGCCGGCAACGCCGGCCTGCGCCTCCTGTCGCAGGTCCAGT
>JBFYUV010000188.1:0-2932 GCA_041299865.1 Chloroflexota bacterium | reverse complement strand
CATGGCGAGGGCCTCGGCATCTTCGCTCCCGACGGCTTCGGCACGATCGCCGGCGACAGCCACCCCGAGAGCCGGGATCCGAGCTCCGTGCTGGCCCAAGGCTCGGCGCGCCAAGCGGCGGCAGGCCTCCGCGGTCGGGACGAGCGGTGCCGCCACGACCAGCCCGTCGACCTCTACGGCCTTCCGGCCGGCCCCTGCCAGGGCGCGGCGCACGGCGCGAGCCGGCGCGATCGGGTCAGCGTCGTCCAGGGCGGCCGGTCCGCCGCTTGTCTCCGCCCGGCCGATGATCCGCGCGGAGAAGGGGTTCAGCGCTCCAGCTGTGCGCGCAGCATCCAGGCCTGCTTCTCCAGCTCGTCGGCCGTGCTGATGAGGATGTCCTGGCTGACTGGATCCGCGTCAGCCATGCGCAGGATGCGCTCGGTGAGCCGCCCCGACATGGCATCGACGGTGGCGCTCACATGCTGCACCGCGTCGGTGACAGGTACAAGGCCGGCCGGGAAGTCCGGCAGCCCGCTGGTCTTGGCCACGCAGGCAGCGCGGCCGTCCGGTGTGTCACCCACCGTGGCGATGCGCTCGGCCACGCGGTCCGACGCCAGGCGGGCGGTGTCCACGATCTCGTCGAGCTGCAGGTGGATGGAGCGGAAGTTGGGACCGACCACGTTCCAGTGTGCCTGCTTGCCGAGGAGCGAGAGGTCGATGAGCTCGACCAGCGTGGTCTGCAGGTCCTTGACGACGATCTTCCTGGCCTTGGCGTTCATGGCGTCTCCTTGTCGGGTGCGCGGGGGGATATCGATGGGGTACTCAGGCGATGGTACGCCCTGTGGCTCACAGGGCCGTGAACTCGGGTAGTCGCCCGAGGAGCGCCTCCGCCTGGACGGCCGAGCCACCGTCCTCGTCATGGCGGAAGAAGACGTAGCTGTCCACGCCGTCGGCCAGGAACGGCTCCAGCCGCAGCGCCCATCGGTCCAGGTCGGCCTCGGCGTACTCGGCCCGTCGCAGGCGCAGGTACAGGAAGGGTCCGATGCGACGCAGGTCAGGTTCGTCACTGCCATCGCGGTCAGTAGCGACGAGGGCAACGTCGTGCGCGGCGAGGTCCGCGTAGACCTCGTCGTCGGCCCAGCTTGGATGCGGCAGCGAGATGGCCATGGGCAGCCCAGCGGGCCGAGCCTCCAACAACCGGGCCAGGGCGGCATCATCGCGCTGCCGCATGCCCGGTGCCGCCAGCAGGACGCAGCCGAGCTGCTCCCCGAATGGCTCCACCGCATCCGACAGCCAGGTCATCGCCTCTCCGACCGCATCCGGCGTCCAGACTCGCCAGCTGACGCTCTTCTGGGCCTTGGGGCAGAAGCGGAAGTGGGGCGGCGTGAGAGCCCGCCAGCGCTCCACGGCGGCGGGGTCCGGCCGTCGGTAGAAGGTGTTGTTGAGCTCCACGGACGGAAGGCGTGCGGAGTAGGCGGCCAGCAGCTTCCGGCTGGCCTTGCCCGGCGCGTAGAAGCGCGGGATCCACGAGGGGTACGCGAAACCGCTCGTCCCGACCATGAGCCGCCCAAGTTCGCGTGGCACCCTCACAGGGTAGAGCCCGCATCGCTGCATCGAGGGGACCGGGCCGCCGTGCCGAAGCGGTGGAGCGAGGCGCGATGGCGGTGGATCGAGGCGCGCCGTATTCCCGGACCGATCTGGGTCGATCGTCGCCACTGGCGAACACAAGGCGCGGAGGTGATGCTCCTGCGGCCCGCCGACGCCCGCGGCCGAGTCACGTGCATGACTGGGCCATGCCCCCCTGAGACTGGCGTGGGGTCCAGCCTGCACGTCTCCAGCCACCTGACCGGGCTAAGGACCGCCTCCGCTGACATCTGGCATGGAATGGCCGAGTCCGGCCGCTCCGGCCGACCCGCCGCAGCCTACGGTTCCGCGCGCGATGTCGCCGCTTCCCGCGTCGCCGCTTCCCGCACGGCGGCCTCCCGCACCGCACGACCGAAGAGCGGGCGCTGGCCGACCGAGCCGTTGACGAGCACGACGCCGCCGATGATGAGCGCGGCGCCGACCAGCTCGAGGAGCTCCAGGCGCTCGCCGAGCACGACGAAGCCCAGCGTCACCGCCACGAGCGGGATGACGTACGTCACCAGCGATGCCCGCGTCGGCCCGCAGCGCTCCAGGATCCGGAAGTGTAGCAGGTAGGCGAGGCCGGTCCCCAGAACCCCGAGCCAGAGCACGGCCAGCCAGCCCTCGCCGCTCGCGGGCACGGCCAGGAGGCCCTCCGGAGGCCGCTCGATCACGACCGCAAGCGTCGTCGCCACCAGGCCGGCCACGAGGCTGCTGCCCAGTGCTGTCTCCAGGGGCGTGGGCGGTCGCAGGCTGCCATCGGCGGCACGCACGATCGCCCGTCGGTTGAGCTGTCGCCGCGTGAAGACACCGGCGATGGCGTAGAAGAGCGTGGCGGCGGCCACCGCGAGCATGCCCAGCAGGGCCAGCAGCGCTTCCTCGTCGGCTTCGGCAGCGCTCAACTTGGGCATCGCCAGCAGGACTACGCCGGAGAAGCCGATGATCAGGCCACCCAGGCGCGCTGGCGTGATGGCCTCGTCGTGAAGGACAAGCGAGGCCAGCACGATCGTGAAGAGCGGCACCATGGCGTTGATGACGGCGGCCAGGCCGGTCGGGAGATACTGCTGGCCCCACGAGATGAGCGCGAAGGGCACGACGGTGTTGACCAGGCCGAGGAAGGCGAAGCGAACCCAGACCTCGCGGCCGCGTGGCAGGCGCTGGCCCCAGGCCAGCATGACCAGGCCCAGGAAGAGCGACCCGAAGACGGCGCGCAGGCTGACCAGCGTGAGCGGAGGCACCCCGTCGCCGAGGGCGGCCTTGATGAACAGGAACGAGCTGCCCCAGATGGCGGACAGGAGCAGGAACATCGCCCACGTCTGAGTGTCGTCGG
>JBFYUV010000186.1:0-3076 GCA_041299865.1 Chloroflexota bacterium | reverse complement strand
TAGGCCTCGTTCATGGCCCACGTGCACGTCGGGTGCGGGTCGACGTCGTTGGGTTCGTCACACCACAGCGCGGGCTGCGGCTGTGTGTCGGTGGTGAGTTTGGCTCCGAACCTCACCGGTGCCGCGCTGGCGGTCAGCGCCAGTGACAGCGCCAGCCAGGCTCCGATGATCGTGGCCAGGACTCCGATACGAACGCCTCTGGGCATCCTTCACACCTTTCGCCCCCCATGGGCCGACCAGGTGGCCGGACACGACGGCATCATGAATGGCAAGTGGGGTGGTACGCAATACCCAGCGAACGGCCGCGCCGAGCGGCCCACCGGCCCGAGCCTCAGGCCCCGGCCACCCAGCCGACCAGCTGCGACCACATGACGGCGTAGCCCTCCCACTCCATGAACGGTGGCGGGCACCAGTGCGGCCCACAGTCCGATGTGAAGGCGACGGCCCGGCCCTGCCCATGCGTACCAGCCACGATGAGCGGGTCCTCGCCCACGCCGACCACGAGATCCGCCCCATCGCGTGCCACGACGCGGTTGTAGCCGAGAACCATCGGCCAGCGTGCGCCCAGTCCGGCCACGATCGGGTGGTCCGGCAGGCGCACCACCGGCTCGACGCCGGACGGCACCTCCACGCGGTCGTCGGTGAGCTGCATGGTCACCGGCAAGGCTGCCTCCACGGGCGTGCCCGCCCAGCGAGCCCGGCCGTCGATGCCCTGGAACGTGAGGTAGCCACCGATCATGACCAAGCCGCCGCCGCGCTCCACGTAGTCACGGATCGCGGCAGGGCGGTCGGGCATGGGCACCGACCGGTCGAAGGTGTCCGGGTGGAGCAGCAGCGTGTTGGCCCCGATGTCGCTGAGGATGACGGCCGCGTAGCCCGCCAGGTCGCCGGGCGTGCCCGGGAAATCGGCAGCGGCCACGTGGTTGGGCAGGTAGACGACCTCGAAGCCGGCCGCCTCCAGAGCCGATCGCAGCGGGCCCACGCCCTCGTGGTACGAGGTCGTGGTGAAGGCGTCGAAGCCCTTCTGGTGGATGCTGTGGGTGACCCACGACTCACCCGCGATGAGCACTCGGCGGGAACCGCCCATGTCCTTCCTCCTTTCAGCCAGACGCCGCCAGCAGGAGACCCAGCACGGCCGTGACCGCGGCGCCCCCAGCCAGCCAGCCGTAGCGGGCCGGACTGCGGCCGGCGCCGTGCTCGCGCCACAGACCGACGCCCACCGCCACGGGCATGGCCGCCAGGGCGGCAACGGCTAACAGGATGTGCGCTGGTGACATCGGCCGCAAGCCCGTGATGAGCAGCAGCCCGCCGATGAACAAGGCGGAAAAGACCAGCACGCTGACCACAGCGGCCAGGATGTCCGTGAGTCGGGCCAGGGCTTGACCCCAGCGCCGCTGGAGGCCGATCGACGTGGCGCCGGCCGCAACGGCGACGACGACGGCCGCGACGACCGTCAGGTAGCCGAGGGTCCCATGCAGCTCGCTCATCGTCTCCCTCCCCCTCAACGAGCGACCGTGCTGTGAGGCCGGCCGCAGCACGCCTGATGATGACGGGCTCCCGAATCTCTGTCCCGAGACGCTCACCGATGCCGTCACCATCGCCCTGCGGGAGCGACTGGCACGGGGGCGGGCCACGAGCGTGGCTGTCACCGTGCGGCGTATCCTGCGACTCACGGAGGAGGTGCAGCCCCTGGCCGTCCTTGACGACCAGGATCACGCAGAGATCCTCGGCAACGGAGAGCAGGGCCTGCCGGCGTGAGCGGCCTCGTCCTGGATACCTCGGCGGTCATGGCCATCCTGACTCGTGAACGGGGTCACGAGGAGCTGGCTGAGAGCCTCGCCTCCGCGCAGGTGGGCTTGATATCGGCTGGGACCCTCATCGAGCTGGGCATCGTCCTGGAGGCTCGCGTGGGGCCTGCCGCAGGGGGCGTCATCGAGCGCTTCCTGCGTGACGGAGGCGTCGACGTGGTTCCCGTGGATCGCTCCAGCGTCGACCGGGCCCTCGAGGGCGGGCGCCGCTTCGGGCGTGGCCGACACCCTGCCGCGCTCAACCTCGGGGACTTGTTCGCCTACGCCCTGGCTGCCTCGATCGACGAGCCAGTCCTGTGCACGGGCGGTGACTTCTCGCAGACGGACATCCCGATCATCACGGTCCCCGGCTGAGCCGGGGGCCTCCGGCCGAAGCCGATGCGTTCACGCAGCGCGGGGCGCATCGGGATCTGGTCAGGTCATGCCGGATGGCTCCCGGACAAGCGGCCCCGATGGCCCTTGGGCCATGACCATGTCAGGCAGAGTCTGGCGCTACACGGGGCTCCGAGGGCGTGCTCCGGGCTCACTGGCCGCTCGGATCGCCGCAGGCCCCGCCTCAACAGGCCAGCGCCTGAGCCACGGGAGGCTGACCATGCGGAACTTGCTCCACCCCCTGATCGTGATGTCCGTCCTCATGCTCCTCGGCGGGACGAGCGTGGCCACCGCCCAGGAGGCGGAGGAGACCACGGCGGCCGCGGAACCAGTCGTCGTGTCAGGTACGCTCGAGTGCCTCGGGGAGGTGCCGGCCGACGAGGCAAGCGGCGCGGACGCCTCCCTGGGGACAGATGTCGTGAACGTTCATCGCTGGCAGGCCAGCGATGAACGCCTGGGTGGCGAGGCGACCTACACCGGCCAGTGGCAGCTCTACGAGCAGCCAGCTGAGGACAGCGGCCCTGGCGGTGATGCGGTCCTCTACGAGATCGTCAACGACGGCGGCCACTGGCTCTGCGAGACCTCCCGAGCCGTGGCACCTGGCGACGCGCCCGGCGCCCACACCCTCGTGTTCAACGGCGAAGGCGAGTATGAGGGCATGACCGCCTACCTCAACGTCGACTGGAGCCAGACCCCCTATGCCTTCACCGGCGTGATCCTGCCAGGTGAAGCACAGCCATACGCGGAGCCGCAGGGCTAGCAGCGGAGCAGATCTCGCTCTTTCCGGGTCGGCCCCACCGCACTGGGCGACCGTACCCGCGCCCCGAGGCCGGCTCGCGAGTCTTGGTCTGTGCCACTCGGCCCGGATGGTTGTGACGACAGATCGGAAGAGCACA
>JBFYUV010000185.1:0-4790 GCA_041299865.1 Chloroflexota bacterium | reverse complement strand
GCACCGCCAGCGCCAGGGTCCTCGTGGAGCGCATCATGGAGGCCGATCGTACCCGGGCGAAGCGCCTCGCCGAGGCACGCAAGAAGGCCCGGGACGCGGCCTCCAAGTCCTCCTAGCGGCCACGATCGCGGATCGGCCGGAGCGGCCCGCCGCGGTCCTCACTCACGTTATAGTCGGGCGCGCCCGTGCCGGGGTGGCGGAATGGCAGACGCAGCAGCCTTAGGAGCTGTTGACCGCGAGGTCGTGCAGGTTCGACTCCTGTCCCCGGCACCATCCCGCGGCGCGCGTCGATCTGGGCCGGCGCGTGGCGAGTCGGCGAAACAGGGCCTGCTCCGTGTGGGGACGGGCCTCGCGGGCGGCCTGGGTCAGCCGTGCGCGGACTACCGGTCGACGACATGGCGGCTCGTCTATCGGATCGCGGCTTTCGTGCCGATCGTCATGCGGGGTGGCGTAAGGCACGGTCCCGGCCACCAGCAGCCACGCGGTCCCGCATGCCGAGGCAAGATCAGAGCCCGATGGAGCGAGACCCAGCGTGACGGGGCATGTGTTCCCGGCCGACATCGATCACGGACACGCGCCTCGATGTCCCCCCACCTGCCCCAGCCCCTGCTTCCAGGCCTAACGCCACCCGGCGCACCACTTGTCATGGTTGCAGCGGCTGGAGGCGGCTCGACTTGTTGTGAGTGCCGAGGAGTCTGTGAGTGAGGGCCCGCCCCTTGTGGGACGAGCCCTGCTGATGCCCTACTCAGGCGATCCGGGTCTCGCTGGTCGAGTCCGGTAACCGTCCGAGAGTCGCTTGTAGAAGGTCATCTCGACCTGTGTCCCTGACCATCGAAGGAGACATGCACGTGGTGGGCGATGGCCGGCTGCCGTCTGGTGGCCAGAGGAAGTCGAGGTCGACGGCCGTCCAACCTGCTCGTCTACCAGCGCCACTTCTTGGGGATCTTGTCGACGAACTTGACCTTGACGCGGTCCTTCATGACGGCCGGCGAGATGTAGTCTGGGTCGAACGCCGTCAGTCGCACTCTCACGGTGACCGCCACGGTAGCGCTGAGGTTGCCGAAGGTCACGAGCTTGATGATCTGGGCGGAGTCAGCGGACCGCGCGACGAGGTCGCCCGTCGTGACGATGCCGCCACCGGGTGTCACTGGGTAGAGCTCGTAGTGGACGTTCGTGGCCGCTGGGTACGCTATGTAGAGCCCGCCGCCCGCGCCCCCGGCGATGGTGGTCTCAGGCCCCAAGATCGAGAGGGTCGTACCGTTGACGACAGACAGGGGCACGCCCTGGAGCTGGTTCCAGTGGACCGGGTTGTCGGCCTCGTTGACCGCCCCAGTGGCGCTCTGCAGCGCCGCAACCGTGGCGACCCCGCCCATCACGATGTTGGTGGGCAGGTAGCCTGAGGCCGCGAAGGCCATGATCTTGCCCGCGCGCTTGTTCTTGTTGCCGGTCGACTTGACAGCGTGCAAGCGATCGACCGTTCCGGCATTGATGCCGGGGGCTGCCGGAGCGATGGCCTCGTCCGGCTGGGCGAGGGCGGCCTGGCCCGTGACCGCCAGGACCATGACGGCCGCGACGACCCACGGCACGCGCTTCTGGATGATGTCGAACACTGCGTCCCCCCTTCGTGATGCGGTCGCATGGCCATCTGGCCAAGCGGCAGTTCCGACCGTGCGGGCACTCAGCGCCCACACCAACCCGGTAAGGGCCTGCTGCCATTCTAGGTGCCCTGCATAGCCCTCCCTGCACGCCGGACTCCAGCACACTCGGACACGCCGCGGCCAGCGCCTCCCTATACTCGCGTGGCACTTCCACCCACCCGATGAACAAGGACGCCGTGAAGACAGACATCCGCGAAGGCGACCGCAGCACCATCGTGCTGGAGGTCGAGATCACCGCCCAGGAGTTGCAGAAGGCCATCGACGAGGGCGTCCGGCACCTCGCCCGCCGCACCCGCGTGCCCGGCTTCCGGCCCGGCAAGGCTCCCCGCCAGATCCTGGAGCGGGCCCTGGGCGTCGACCGCGCCGACCCCGACTCGCCCAACCCCATCTACGACGAGGCCCGCGAGCACCTCTACGAACGCACCGTCCTGCTGGCTCTCCAGGAAGCCGATCGGGACGTCCTGGAGCTTCCCCGCGAGCCCGAGTGGACGAGCTTCGCGGAGGGTGAAGGCGCCGCCTACCACGTCACGCTGTCGGTCCGGCCGGAGGTCAAGCTCGGCGACTACACCGGCTTCCCCTTCACGCCGCAGGTCGACGAGGTCACCGACGAGCACGTCGAGGCCGTCATCGACCAGCTGCGTGACCAGCAGGCTGTGCTCGTGCCGGTCGAAGAACGCCCCGCACAGGTCGACGACTACGCGGTCATCAGTTTCGAGGGCCGCCGAGGCGGTCAACTGGTCGATGGCGCCCAGGCTGAGCGCTTCCCGCTCATCATCGGCAAAGATCGCATGGTCCCGGGCTTCGAGGCCAACCTCATCGGCATGCGCGAGGACGAGGAGCGCACCTTCACGGTGACGTTCCCGGAAGACTACGGCGAGGCTGAGCTGGCTGGCCAGGAGGTCGAGTTCACGGCCCAGCTCCGCGAGCTGCGCGAGCGCCGACTACCTGACGCCGACGACGACTTCGCCAGCCTCGTGGGCCCCTACGACGACCTGGACGCACTTCGCGCCGAACTGCGCTCGCGCATGGCGGTCAATGCCCTGGACCGCGCCCGGCATCTCTTCGCCGATCGCGTCATCGAGTACGCCACGGCCAACGCCACCCTGGACCTGCCGGACGTGCTCGTGGAGCGCGAGGTCGAGATGATGCTTGACGAGCTCAAGGTGCGCACGGCCCAGCAGGGCATCCGCTATGAGGACTACCTGCGTGTCACGGAGAAGACCGAGGCAACCCTGCGCGAGGAGTACCGCGAGCCCGCCGAGCACCGCGTCAAGGTGTTGCTGGTGCTGGGAAGCATCGCGGACAAGGAGGAGGTGAGCATCTCCGACGCCGAGGTCGAGGCTGAGATCGCCCATCTGCGCGCCGACGAGGAGGGCAGTCGGTCGGTGGCCGACTACCTCGACTCCGATCGCGGCCGCAGCTACGTGCGCTCGCAGCTGCGCCGCTCCGCGGTCGTCGAGCTGATCGTAGACCGCTGGATCGAGGCGCATCCCGAGTTCGCCGACGTGCGCCACCAGCACCAGCCGCACACCCACGACGAGGACGAGGCTCCCAGCCTCATCGACGAGGTCATCGGCGATGGCGGCGACGAGGAGGACGAGGAGCTGGCTGCCATCGAGGCGGCGGCGGCAGAGGAGGCCAGGGCATGAGCGTCCAGCATCCCGGGATCCCGAGCCCCTCCGCAGCGGCCGAAGCGGCCCGCCAGACCACGGCCATGCTGGTGCCCATGGTCATCGAGTCCTCCAGCCGGGGCGAGCGCGCCTACGACATCTACAGTCGGCTGCTCAAGGACAGGATCATCTTCCTCGGTGATGCCATCGAGGACCATGTCGCCAATCTCGTCATCGCCCAGCTGCTCTTCCTGGAGGCGGAGGACCCCGAGCGCGACATCAGCCTGTACATCAACTCGCCCGGCGGCGTGGTCACATCCGGCCTGGCCATCTACGACACGATGCAGTACCTGCGCGCCCCCGTGAGCACGATCTGCATCGGCATGGCGGCCTCCATGGCCTCCGTCCTGCTGGCGGCCGGCGCGAAGGGCAAGCGCTACGCCCTGCCCAACAGCCGGATCATGATCCACCAGGGTTCGGGCGGCTTCCGGGGCTCCACGCCGGACGTCCTCATCCAGGTGCGCGAGCTGGAGGACCTCAACAACCGCCTGCACGAGATCCTCGCCCGGCATACGGGTCAGCCGGCCAAGAAGGTAGCCACAGACACCGAGCGCGACTACTTCATGGCGCCCGAGCAGGCCAAGGCGTATGGCATCATCGACGAGGTCTACGCCGAGCGATCGGGATCGCTCATCAGCGAGGCCAAGGGCAAGTCGTCGAGCAAGGGCTAGCGACCGGGACCCGGGAAGGAGAGCGCATCCGTGGCTAGCACCTCGGGCAAGGGCACCAAGGTGCCCTATCGCTGCTCCTTCTGCGGCAAGAGCCAGGAGCAGGTCCGCAAGCTCATCGCCGGGCAGGGCGTCTACATCTGCGACGAGTGCATCACGCTCTGCCAGGAGATCATCGACGAGGAGATGCTGGAGACGCCGCGCGCGCCCGGCAAGCCCAAGGCAGCCAAGGTCCCCAACCCGCGCCAGATCAAGGATGCCCTGGATGCCTATGTCATCAGCCAGGAGCGAGCCAAGCGGGTGCTCTCGGTGGCCGTCTACAACCACTACAAGCGCATCAACGCGGGCAGCGCCGTGGACGACGTGGAGCTGCAGAAGTCCAACGTCCTTCTCGTGGGCCCCACCGGATCGGGCAAGACGCTCCTCGCCCAGACGCTGGCACGCGTCCTGGACGTGCCCTTCTGCATCGCGGACGCCACCTCGCTGACGGAGGCCGGGTATGTCGGTGAGGATGTCGAGAACATCCTGCTACGGCTCATCCAGGCCGCCGACTTCGACGTCGCCCGAGCCCAGCGCGGCATCGTCTACATCGATGAGATCGACAAGATCGCCCGCAAGGCGGACAACCCCTCCATCACCCGTGACGTCTCCGGCGAGGGGGTCCAGCAGGGCCTCCTCAAGATCCTCGAGGGCACCATCGCCAACGTGCCCCCGCAGGGCGGTCGCAAGCATCCCCACCAGGACTTCATCCAGATCGACACGACGAACATCCTGTTCCTCTGCGGGGGCGCCTT
>JBFYUV010000184.1:0-7494 GCA_041299865.1 Chloroflexota bacterium | reverse complement strand
TTCTTGATGTCGGCCTTCGTGGCGCCCTTGTCGACGCCGAGGGTGGCGTAGTAGTCGCGATACTCCATCCGGTCTCCGAGGCTCGCTAGGCCACCGCCGGCGGTTGCTGGGGCGGGAAGAGTGGCGCCTTGGTGCCGCTGGTGGCGTCCGTGCCGCTGCCGTCCCGGGCCACCGGCTTGACCGGCGAGGCCTTCAGGGGGCGGGGCTTGCGACGCAGCGCGGCGGCCAGCACCTGGTCCATGGACTCCACGAGGATCAGCTTCATCTGGCTGCGGACCTCGTCGGGGATGTCCCGCAGGTCCTTCTCGTTGCGCTTGGGGATGATGACGATCTTGGCGCCCGAGAGGTGGGCGGCCAGGATCTTGGACTTGAGACCGCCGATGGGCAGGACGCGGCCGCGCAGGGTGATTTCGCCGGTCATGGCCACGTCCTTGCGCACCGGGATGCCCGTCAGCGAGCTCACCATGGCCGTGACCATGGTGATGCCGGCCGAGGGGCCGTCCTTGGGGATGGCCCCCGCGGGCACGTGGATGTGCATGGTGTTCTTCTCGAAGTGCTCGCGCTCGATGCCCATGCGGGACGCGTTGGCACGGATCCAGGAGAGCCCGGCACGGGCCGACTCGCGCATGACATCGCCCAGCTGGCCGGTGAGGATGAAGTCCTCCTTGCCCTCCATGCGGGTGACCTCGACCGCGACCACGTCGCCACCGACCTCCGTGACGACCAGTCCCGTGGCCGCCCCGATCTGGTCCTCGGGTTCCAGTTCGCCGTATTCGAAGCGCGTGGGCCCCAGCAGTTCGCTGACCTTGCGCGTGGTGACGTTGGTCCGCGTGGTGCGGCCCTCGGCCACGGTGCGCGCGATCTTGCGCATGACGTTGGCGATCTCGCGCTCCAGGTTGCGCACGCCGGCCTCGTGGGTATAGGACTGCACGAGGGTGGTCATGGCCTCGTCGGTGAACGCCACGTGCTTCGGCTTGAGACCGTGGTTGACCATCTGCTTGGGCACCAGGAAGCGCTTGCCGATCTCGGCCTTCTCGCGCTGTGTGTAGCCCGGCAGCCCGATGATCTCCATGCGGTCGCGCAGCGCCATGGGGATGGGGTCGACGAGATTGCCCGTGGCGATGAAGAGCACCTTGGAGAGGTCGAAGGGCACCTCCAGGTAGTTGTCCGCGAAGGTGTTGTTCTGCTCGGGGTCAAGGACCTCCAGCAGGGCTGAGGATGGGTCACCCCGGAAGTCCATGCCGATCTTGTCGATCTCGTCGAGCATGAAGACCGGGTTGTTGGAGCCCGCCGTCTTGATGTTCTGGATGATGCGGCCGGGTAGAGCGCCGATGTAGGTGCGGCGATGGCCGCGGATCTCGGCCTCGTCGTGGATGCCGCCCAGGCTCATGCGCACGAACTCGCGACCCATGGCCCGCGCCACGGACTTGCCCAGCGAGGTCTTGCCCACGCCGGGGGGACCCACGAGGGCCAGGATGGGGCTGCGGATGGTGTCCGCCAGGGAGCGTACGGAGAGGTACTCGAGGATGCGCTCCTTGACCTTCTCGAGTCCGGAGTGGTCCTCGTCGAGGACGATGGCGGCCTGCTTGATGTCCAGGTTGTCCTGCGTGGACTTGCCCCAGGGCAGGCTGATCAGCCAGTCCACGTAGGTGCGGATGACACCCACCTCCGGCGAGGCCGTGGGGATGCGGCTCATGCGGTCGACTTCCTTGAGCGCGCGCTCCTTGACCTCCTCGGGCATGCCGGAGGCCTCCACCTTCTCGCGCAGCTCGGCGACCTCGGCCTGCTGCGGGTCGTCCTCGCCGAGCTCGCGCTGGATGGCCTTCAGCTGCTCGCGCAGGATGTACTCGCGCTGGCTCTTGTCCAGCTCCGACTTGACCTCGGACTGGATGCGCCCCTTGAGCTCGAGGATCTCGATCTGGCGGGCCAGGAACGCGGAGACCGACTTGAGGCGCTCGACGACGTCCAGCGTCTCGAGAAGCTCCTGGCGCTGCTCGGTGGTCATGTCCGGGCTGTAGGCGACCATGTCTGCCAGCAAGCCCGGATCGGAGATGTTGCGCGCCGCCACGGCCGCTTCCGGTGGCACTGGGGCCCCCGACTGCACGTATTGCTCGATCTGACCCTGCACGGTGCGCACGAGCGCCTCGACCTCGAGGTCGGTGGACGTCTCGTCCTGCAGCCCCTGGATGCGCGCCGAGATGTAGCCCTCGGTCGACTCGAAGCCCAGCAGGCGCACGCGCTGCTGGCCCTGGACGATGGCCCGCACGGTGCCGTCCTGGGCCTGCACGACCTGGGCGATCTTGGCCAGGGTGCCGACCCCATACAGCTCTTCGACGTTCTCGATGTCCTCGCGCTCAGCCTGGCGCTGCGTGACCAGGGCGATGAGCGAATCCGCCGCCACGGCCTGGTCCAGGGCCTTGACGGACTTCTCGCGCCCGACCTGCAGCGGCACGATCATCTCCGGGAAGATGACGGTCTCGCGCAGGGCCACGAGCGGCAGGACCCGGGGCTCGTCGACTGCATCGGGCGTGGGTGTCTCCGCAGCGTCGGCGGCTGTCGCATCGGCGGCCTCGGTGCTGCCGGCGGCCTTCGTGTCAGCGGCCTTCCCGCTGCCGGCGGCCTTCGTGTCGGCGGGCTTCCTGGTTCGGCTGGCCATCAGGTCTCCTTGGTCGGTCGGGGGCTCTAGGGGCGCCGTTCGACCACGGGCTGCTCGCCCGCGGGTCGTCCGGCGGTCTCGTCGTCGTGGCGGTGGATGGCGGCGCGTTCGCTGTAGAGCTGCTCGAGGATGCGCATGCCAAGGCGCGCCTCGAGCTCGAAGAGGACGCGCACTCCGGCCAGGTTCACGCCCAGGTTCTGGGTCAGGTGCCGGATCCAGAGGATACGGCGCAGGTCGTTCTCCGAATAGAGGCGGATGTTGGTGCGGGTGCGGGCTGGACAGACCAGCCCCTCACCCTCATAGATGCGCAATGTCCGCGGGTGAACGCTCACCAGCTCAGCGGCCACGCTGATGACGTAGACAGGCCGACTGGCGTCCCGCCCGGCTGGGCGCTCTTCGGCGCCCGCCCGTTCGCGCACTGGTTCAGGCCTGTCCGGCCATCACAGTGCCTGCGCCTACCTCTGCCGGGGGGGCATCGGCGGGCTGGGCGTGCGACTCCGTGACCACCGTCACGGGGATCTGGCGTGGCTTGGCCTGCTCGGCGCGTGGGATATCCAGGCGCAGCATGCCGTTCTCGAACGCTGCTGTCGCACGGTCGATGTCCAGGCCGGACGGCAGCGTCAGCGTGCGGCTGCCGGCGCTGCGGCGGACCTCACGGTAGACGCGCTCGCCCTCGCGGGTCTCGCGCTCGGCCTGGTCCTTGACGGCGATGGTCAGCGTGTCCTGGTGGACCGTGATCTCGACGTCCTCCGGCCGGATGCCCGGCAGCGCCGCCTCGATGGCGATGGCGTCTTCTGTGGACGTGATGTCCAGGGGCAGTCGCGACTCCGCGAAGTTGCCCCACGTGGAAGGTCGGAAGATGGCTTCGTCGAAGAGGCGGTCGAACGCGCCGCGGAACGTGGTGAGGTCGGCCCTGCTCGGGACCGTCCTGCGGATGATGGTCATGGCGTTGTTCCTCCGTCGTCTCGTGTCACCCGGCTCGGGGCACTGATCTCCAGTCCCGCGGCCGCTGACCTGTACGTGACGGATGCTAGTACCATGACAATGTCATTGTCAAGTCTGGTAGCTTGAGCATGTATAGACATCATGTCATCGATCTGTCATGTGAGCGACGCGCGGCCGGACTCTGGCGTGGCCGGACTCCGGTTCGCCGCGCGCGCGTCGAAGTGTCGGTCGAGTGTGTGGTGATGCGGAGCGCCGGTTCAGGCGCCGAGGATCGGAGCGGCGCCGATGAGCTGGCGACGCAGGTCGGTCTCGCACTCCGTCCTGGAGATGGCGATGACCTTGTCGCCCTCGGTGAAGACGGTGTCCGGTCGGATCGACTGGGCCTTGTCATCGCGGATGAGCACGAAGATCGTGCAGCCATCGGGCAGGTCGATGTCCGATGGCCGCCGGCCGAGGGCCGGCGAGTCGCCCGCGATCTGGGCTTCGATGAGCTCCAGCTCGCCGCCCTCCAGCTGAGCCAGGTGAAGCAGCTCGTGGACAGGGATGTCCTGCTCGATGGCCGCCAGCACCATGCGTGTCGGGCTGATGATCTCGTCTACGCCGAGGTGCCGGAAGAGGACCTCGTTGCGCGGGTTGTTGACGCGCGCGATGGTGCGCGGCACGTCGAAGTGGTGCTTGGCCATCTGACAGACGACGAGGTTGTCGGCGTCATCGCCCGTCACGGCAGCCACGATGCTGGCCCGGTTGGCGCCCGCCTCGGCGAGGTGCGTGCCCTCGCAGCCGTCACGGTTGACGACCACAGCGCCGAGATCGTCGCGGATGCGCTCCGCGCTCCGGGGATCCTTCTCCATGAGTACCAGCTCATGCCCTTCGGCCATCAGCTCCTTGGTCAGGTAGAAGCCGATGCGTCCGCCACCCACCACGATCACGAACACGTCAGCGTCCTCCCGTCCTGTCGACCACCAGGTCGTCCGGCTGGCGGCCGGCATCCACGACGCTCGCCGGGTGCACTACCGCCCGCGTGACGTTCGTGGCGCCCGGCATGGCAGGCCGGCCCATGAAGCGACCGATGGCGTCGATCATCATCATCGTCCGGTCGACCGTGTTGACGCCGAGCGTGGCGTAAGCCTGCGCGCGCACGGGGTCGTTGATCTTGCACACGACGTGCGGGATGCTGAAGGTCTTCGCGGCCAACTGCGCCGCGAGGATGTTGCGGTTGTCGCCATTGGTGAGGGCCAGGAACCAGTCGGCGCCCTCGGCCCCCGCCCGGCGGAGGACCGATTCATCCGTGCCATCACCTCGCAGGGCCTGCCCGGGGAAGGAGGGTGAGAGACGCCGGAAGGCCTCGTTCGACTGGTCCAGGATGACGACCTCGTGGCCGTCGTCGGCCAGCTGGGTGGCCAGCCCGGCGCCCACGCGTCCACAGCCGACGATGATGGTACGCATCGATCAGAACCTCTTGGTCAGGGTTTCACGCGTCTCGCTCTTGGCCACCGGCTCGCGGATGACGAAGACGCGACAGGGCGCGTTCTTGAAGACGTAGGGTACGGTCAGGCCCATGGCGAAGTCGCCGCCGAAGCGAACCCGGTAGGGCAGGCCCAGGACGATGGCATCCGCGCCCAGCGAGACAGCCTCGTCGACAAGGGCGGCGCCCACGTCGCGAGCCTGCAGGAGCTGCGTGTCCAGCTGGACTTTGGCCCGTTCGGCGAGACCCTCGGCCAGATCGAGCGCGCGCGAGGCGTCCTGGCGCTCGTCCTCGAGGTCGTCGTCGAGGTCATGACGCCAGTCCACCTCCACGACATAGACCGCCACCAGCTTGGTCTGGTCGGCCCGCGCGAGCGTGCAGCCGAACTCGATGACATCAACGTCAACGGGGCCCCCATCGAGGAGAAGGACGGCACGCCTGACGGGGTCTTGGTGAGATCCAGTGGGCACGGCGGAAGCCTAACACCGCCGCTCCGCCGATGGCTCGGGCGGTCGCTCGTCCCAGCGCCTCTGCCTGAGGGGCTGCGCCGGCGGCTCCCGCTGTGCCGCTCCGCGCTACTGCCCGCCATTCTCGCGCTCGCGCTCGGCGCCGTAGGGCACCTCGACCACGACCGTGTTATGGCGACCCACGAGTGCCTGGCTGATGCGCTCAGCCTTCTGGTTGTGCAGGAAGCGATCCCACCAATGACGCGGCACGTACTCGGGTAGCACGACGACGGTGATGGTTTCCGGAGAGGAGGGCGCCATGACGTCGAGGTAGTGAAGGAAGGGCACCACCAGCGAGCGGTAGGGAGTCTCGATGATGACCAGGGGCACGCCGGGCAGCATGTGCTCCCAGTCCTTGCGGAGCTGATCGGTCGACTCGGAGTCGATGGTGATGTGGACGGCCCTCACGTCGTCCGACATGGCTCGACCGAACTGCACCGCGCGGATGACCGAACGGGAGATATTGGGGATCGGCACGATGATGCGCGTTCGCTTCTCCGACTTGCCGAAGACCCGGGAGCGATCGATGTAGAGCTCCTTGGCGGCCGTGTCGTACTCGTGGCGGATGGACCACATGATGGCCACCAGGATCGGGATGAGGACGATGACCACGAGGGAGGCCGGGGCCTTGACGATCGTCACGTCGATGGCGACCAGGGCCGTGATCACCGCGCCGACCGTGTTGACGCTGAGCCGGCGCCGCCAGCCCTCGGCTCGGGTGCGCAGCCAGTGCCGGATCATGCCGGTCTGGCTGATGGTGAAGTCGATGAAGACGCCCACCGCGTAGAGAGGGATGAGGGCATGGGTGTCGCCGCCGAAACCGATGATGAGCAACGAGGCCAGCACGCCCAGGACGACGATGCCCGTGGTGAACGCCAGCCGGTCGCCGCGGTACGCGAAGCGGCGCGGGAAGAAGTAGTCCTCAGCCAGGACGGCAGCCAGCCGGGGGAAGGCCGCGAAGGACGTGTTCGCGGCCAGCATGAGGATGGTGGCCGCGAAGGCGAGGAAGAGGTAGAAGCCGACGGTCTCGAAGCCGAACACCTCGCCCGAGACCATGGCGAGCACGGTCTGGTCGTCGCTGGGCACGATGCCGAACCCTGAGGCCAGGAACGTGATGCCCACGAACAGGACGGTCAGCAGCACGGCCATGACCGCAAGCGTCGTGGCCGCATTCCGGGACTCGGGTGGCTTGAAGGCAGGCACGCCGGTGGCGATGGCCTCGGTGCCCGTCAGGGCCACCGCGCCAGACGCGAAGGCCCGCACCGCCAGCAGCAAGAGCGCCACGCCGGTGAGGTCCGCGGAGGATTCGGCAAGGGCGGGATAGTCGACCCCTTCTCCGAGGACGAGGATCTGCCAGGCGCCGAGCACGATCATGAGTAGCGCGCTGCCCACGAAGAGGTAGGTGGGGATGGTGAAGATGTTGCCGGCTTCCCGAACACCGCGCAGATTGGCCAGCATGATGACTGCCACGATGCTCACGGCGATGACCACCTGCCATGGCCCCAGCGACGGGAGGGCAGAGACGATCTGTTCGCTGGCCGACGAGATGGAGACGGCCACCGTGAGGACGTAGTCGATGAGCAGCGCGGCCGCCGCCACGAGGGAGGCGCCACGACCCAGGTTGGCCTTGGAGACCGAGTACGAGCCGCCGCCGGAGGGATAGGCCACCACCACCTGTCGGTAGCTGATGGCCACGACCGCCAGCAGCAGGGAGATGCTGATGGCCACCGGCAGGGCCAGGTTGAGCGCGGCGATGCCGATGCCGGCGATCAGCAGCGCCCGCAGGATCTCCTCCGTGGCGTAGGCGCTGGAGCTGATGGCATCGGAGCTGAAGATGGCCAGGGCCTTGACCTTGGAGAGGCGTTCACCCATCTCCTCGGCCGAGGCGAGCGGTCGTCCGAAGAGGACGTGGCGGCCGGTGG
>JBFYUV010000182.1:0-3925 GCA_041299865.1 Chloroflexota bacterium | reverse complement strand
CGCTCTTCTACTGGTTCCCCAAGATGGCGGGGCGGCGCCTCTCCGAGCGCCTCGGCAAGGTCCAGTTCTGGATCCTCTTCGTGGGCACCAACCTGGCCTTCTTCCCTCAGCACCTGCTGGGCCTGGACGGCATGATCCGGCGCATCCCGGACTACTCCGGCAACGCCGGCTGGACGCAGCTCAACTTCCTGTCCACGGTGGGCGCCTTCCTCATCGCCCTGTCCGTGCTGCCCTTCCTGTGGAACGTCTTTGCCACGCTGCGCAAGCCCATGGAGCACGACGCCGACCCGTGGGATGCCAATGCCCTCGAGTGGGCCACCTCGAGCCCGCCACCACCATGGAACTTCGACTCCCTCCCGGAGATCCACACGGAGCGGCCCTGGTTCGACGTCAAGTACCCCGGTGTAGGACATGGGCCGACGCCTGAGCCGGGCACCCAGATGAAGGGGACGGCGGCATGACCGCGGACACGACGGCGCTGATGCCGGCCGGGCACGACGACCCGGAGATCTCCGGGCACGACGCCAAGCGGGGCGGCATGGACGCCGCGCTGCTGGGGATGATGCTCTTCATCGCCAGCGAGGTGATGTTCTTCGCCGCCCTCTTCGCGGCCTACTTCAACGCCAAGGCGACGCTGCCGGTCTTCCCGCCGGAGGGCTACGAGGACGTCCTCAAGCTCGTCCCCCTCCCGCTCATCGCCACGGCCATCCTCATCGCCTCCTCCTTCACGATGCAGTGGGGGACGAGCCGCATCCGCAAGGGCGATCGGACCGGCCTCAACCGTGCCGTGGCCGTGACCCTCGCACTGGGCATCATCTTCCTGGGCATCCAGCTCTACGACTACTGGGAGCTGGTGACGGTCGAGGGCTTCAGCATCGACAGCGGCATCTACGGCACGCTCTTCTTCACGATGACTGGCTTCCACGGCGCCCACGTCCTGGGTGGCGTCATCGGCCTGGCGGTCATCCTCTCCCGGGGCCTGGCCGGCCAGTTCACGCGACAGCACCACGTGGCCGTGGAGGCGGTGCACTACTACTGGCACTTCGTGGACGTCGTCTGGATCCTCCTGCTCCTCGTCCTCTACGTGATGAAGTAGGGAGGCACGGCGTGCACCTCACCCGGTGGGCACTCATCCTGGGTGCCATCCCCGTCGTCATCGGGCTCATCTACCTCCTGACCCAGGAGGCCGTCGGCGTCCAGGCCTGGATCGACCCGGCCGGCGTCATCCTGCTCGTGGCCCTGGGCCTCGCCATGGGCTTCGGGATGCTGGTCATCCTGCGCGGCGCGCGCGACCTGTAGCGCTGCGGCTAGGATGGCCCTGACAGCACAGCCCTAGCGGACGACCATCGTGAACCTCGGAGAGCTCTGGACCGGCTTCCTCGATCTCGTCGCCCAGGTCGTCGTGCCGGTCTGGAATGACCTCATCGCGTACATCCCGTGGCTCCTCGGCCTGCTGGTACTGGCCAGCATCGCCGGCCTGGCCTGGGCCTGGCAGCGCAACGGGGCTGGCAATCGGTCGCGCGTGCCCAAGCCACTGCCGGCCGGCCGCAAGCCGGAGGATATGCACCTGCCAGGTCCCTCGCTGTGGCCGTTCGTGGCACCGGCCGGGCTGCTGCTCATCGTCTTCGCGATCGTCTTCGGCCTGGCCTCCGTCGCCAACATGGTCCTGCTCACGATCGGCGTCACCATCGTCGGCATCGGCCTGCTGGGCTGGTACCTCGATGCCAACCGCGAATACGCCCACGTGGAGGCTGCCTCGCACGGCCAGCTGGAAGCCGGGTACGGGGCACGCCCGCCCGACTGGGCCCTGCAGCCGCCGGCCGGGACGCACCTGCCCGGTCCCTCGGCCTGGCCCTTCCTGGCCCCACTCGGGCTCGGCTTCATGGTGGCCGGGCTCGTGTTCGGGCCGGCCATGCTCATCGGGGGCCTGGTCATGGCTGCCATCGCCGCCATCGGCTGGTTGCTGGACGCCGACCGCGAGCTTGACGATGTCGTGGCGCACGGGCATCCCACGCAGGCCGATCGCGATCCGCAGAAGGCCTGGCCGCGCCGGCTCATCCCCATCTACGTCTTCGTGGGCGGCCTGGCCATCCTGCTGACACTCGCGCCGTGGCTGATCTCGCTGCTGCCGGGTAGTGCCTGAACCGAGGCTCCGCCCCGCCACCATCGCCCTCTTCCTGGCCGGGGCGGTGGCGCTCATTGCGCTGCTCTTCGTCCTGTTCGTACCTCTCGGTTCGGTTGAGCCGGCCGGCGAGGCCGGCGCCTCTGCCGGTCCCTCGGACGGCGCCTCCGTCGGCACCTCCGCTGATCCGGTCGTCGTGGGCGGCCATCCCCTTCTCGGCAAGGTGGCTCCGGATATCGACCTGCTGACGATCGATGGCAAGCCCGTGAAGCTCTCTGCGCTGCGCGGCCGACCCGTGCTCGTCAACTTCTGGGCTACCTGGTGCCCGCCCTGTCGCGAGGAGTTCCCGCTCATGGTGGACGCCTACGCGGAGCACGCCGACGACGGGCTGGAGATCCTGGGAGTCATGCACCAGGATTTCGCGGACGGGGCCCGCGACTTCGCGGCGGACATGGGTGCCACGTGGCCCATCCTGGAGGACCCGCAGGACGCCGCCTACGGCGACTACCTCGTGGTCGGCCTGCCGACCTCGTTCTTCATCGATGCCGATGGCATCGTGCGGGCCTTCAGCCTGGGCGGCTTCAGCGAGGACGGCCTGGCTGCGCAACTCAAGTCGATCCTGCCCCAGGCGTAGCGAGAGCACGCTCAGCGCGCGCGAAGCGGCGATGAAGTCGCTGGGCTCACCATCAGGGCGGCATGAGCGCGACGCACGACTCCCCTTCGTCTGACCAGTATGATGACCATATGGTTCGCCAAGTGACTGCTACGCACGCGAAGGCCCATCTGCTCTCGCTCCTGGATGAGATCGAGGGCGGCGAGAGCGTCGAGATCACGCGCCGAGGGCATGTCGTCGCGCACCTTGTGCCTGCCATTGGAGCGCACGCATTGCGCGGCCGCTACTCGGGCATGGTCAAGTCCAACGCGGAGGACGAGGAGCTGTTCTCGACGGGCGTCGAATGGGAGTGCACGTGACCATGCTGCTCCTGGACACGCACGTCCTCCTGTGGCTGGGCGGAGAGCCCGAGCGTCTGAGCGTCGCCGCGGCTGAGGCCATCGACCAGGCCGACCAGCTCGCCGTCGCGAGCATCACCTGGTTCGAGCTGGCGTGGCTCGCGGAGCACGGTCGCATCCTCACCAGCATCCCCATCCGGACCTGGCTGTCCGAGCTCGCCCGAGACGTGCGGAGCCTGCCCATCACGCCATCCATCGCGGCCACGGCGGCGTCGCTGGGACACGGATTCCCGGCTGACCCCGCCGATCGACTCATCTACGCCACCGCGGTCGAGCACGGCGTCCGCATCGTTACCAAGGACGAGAGGATGCACCGGCATCCGCATCCCCGACCCATGGCCATCTGGTAAGCCGATGTCCGACGACTCCGTTCTGGCGCCCGGGGCCGACCCACGTGACCAGGCCGACCCGCCCGGTCCGTTCCCCGCCCCCGAGCTGCCCACATCCGTGGCCCGCAACGTCGTCGTCTGGACGCGCAACAACCGCGAGTACGGCGATGCTGCAGCCGATCGGACCTGGTCAGCTGAAGGCATCACGTGGGGCGTGTTCGGCGTGCCGGACGAGTCCATCGGCTCGCCACTCGGAGACGTGGCCGGGCTGGAGGTCGTCGAGCTGGGCTGCGGCACCGCCTACTTCTCGGCCTGGCTGGCTCGGCGCGGTGCTCGGCCGGTGGGCGTCGATCCCACGCCGGCCCAGCTGGAGACAGCTCGGAGGATGCAGGCACAGACCGGCATCCACTTCCCGTTGGTCGAGGCACCCGGCGAGCGGGTGCCCCTCCCCGATGGCTCGTTC
>JBFYUV010000177.1:0-5447 GCA_041299865.1 Chloroflexota bacterium | reverse complement strand
CGGCACGCGCGACGCATCACGCCGGTCCACGAGGTGCGCTTCCACACGGCCCAGGAGGCTCGCACGGCGGGCTACCACCCCTGCCGCGTCTGCCGGCCCCTCGAGGCCTCGCCGTTCGCGGCCTGAGGCCCGTGGCCTGCCAGCTATCCCCCGTCCGGCCGTCGTGCCGTGACCGCGACCAGCGGGGCGCGCAGGGTGAAGGCCTCGTCAGGCAGCGCTGCCCAGCGTTCGACCAGCCGCTCCCGCAGCCGTGAGCGGTCACGGCTCGACAGCGATTCAAAGAGGTCCCACTCGTCATAGTCCTGCTTGAACTCGAGGTACTCCCCGCGCGACCAGCCGAACTCCAGCCCGTCAGGCTGTGCATCGACGTCCGTGAAGCCGGCCGTCTCCAGTTCGGCCCTGAGGGTCGCGGCGTCCGCGATGTCATCGGGTGGCGGAGCCTCGGCCTCTCCCTCAGGATCCTCCAGGCCCAGGCGGTAGACCGCTTCGTCGAACTCGAGGTCGGGCGCCAGTGCGAGCTCGTCGGCCAGCCAGGTCACGATCCCCAGCCAGCCGCCCGGGCGCAGGATGCGGCCGACCTCGTGCAGGACGGCCTGCCGGTCGGATGCCAACTGCAGCATGAAGGCACAGAGGACGACGTCCACCGAGGCATCGGCCACGGGCATGGCCGTGGCATCAGCGACGATCCACTCGAAGCGCCCAGGCCTGGCGAGGGCGCCGCCATCAGCCGTCCTGTGACGCGCCACCGACAGCATGGCCGCCGAGGCGTCGAGGCCCACGATCCGGGCGCTCGGCCAGCGCAGGGCGGCCGCCAGCGCCATCGATCCCGCGCCCGCCCCCAGGTCGAGCACGACGGCAGGGGTCGACGGAGCGGCCGACGGCTCGAGCAGGGCCGCCACGCGCTCGAGCAGACGTGCCCCCGGCCCAGCCAGCACGTGCTCCCAGTGACGCGCATAGCGCAGGCCGGCCGGGTCGGGCGCTGGGGCGTCGCTCATGGGACGGGTCGCTCGGTCACCGGGGCCCGGAGCCCGGGGAAGGTGGCCGGGACGCGATCCGGATCAGGCCTCTTCCGCGGCCATGCGGTAGACGCTGCCGTCCAGCGCCACCAGGTAGAGCTCGCCGGCGTCATCCTCACCGAAGGAGACGAAGCCCTGGGGCGCATCGAGGAGCAGCTGCGCCGTCACCGACTGGCCGGCCGCCACGGCGTCGGCGTCCAGGCCCCAGACGTGGCCGCTGCAGAAGTCGCTGAAGAGGTAGACGCCATCCAGCTCCGGGATGGCGGTGCCGCGATAGACGTAGCCGCCCACGATGCCGCACTGCGGTGAGACGCGGTCATAGACGGACACGGGTGGCTCGTAGGCCGATGGATCGCAGTCGGGGAGGTTGTGGCAGCGCTCCCCCTCCATGTGGGACCAGCCGAAATTGAGCGTGGAGACACCCGCCGGGATGCGGTTCACCTCCTCGTAGCTGTCCTGGCCGACGTCGCCGATCCAGAGGTCGCCCGTCGTCCGGTCGAAGCTCGAGCGCCTCGGGTCGCGCAGTCCCATGGCCCAGGTCTCGGGCGGGAAGCCCTTGCGCTTCTTGGCGTAGGGGTTGTCACGCGGGATGGCGTAGAGCTTGTCGCTGCGCACGTTGACGTCGATGCGCAGCACCTTGGAGAGCCGCGACGAGGTCGCCTGGCCGATGCCGTTGGGATCCCCGGGCGAGGTGCCGCCACCATCACCCAGGGGGATGTAGAGGTAGCCGTCCGGCCCGAAGCCGATCCAGCCGGCGTTGTTGTTGGGGAAGGGCTGCTCCTCGAGGAGCAGTGACTTGACCGGCTTGCTGCCGGCCGTGCGACAGGGCGTGCCCCGGAACTCGGCGATCTGCGTGCGGCCCTCCCTGTCGTTGTAGTGGCCGAAGAGGCGCCCGTTGTCCGCGAAGTCCGGGTGGAAGGCGATCGAGTGCAGGCCCTGCTCGGTCCCCTCGGTCACCAGCGCGCTGATGTCCAGGAAGGGCTTGGGGCGCACGAAGCCGTCGGCGTCCACGACCCGGACCACACCCCCGCGTTCGACGACGTAGAGACAGGCAGCGTCGCTGCCGTCGTCGGTCACGTACACGGGCGTCTCCAGCCCGTCCACGATGAGGTCGATGCGGAGCTTGACGCTGGCCGGGTCGAAGGTCGGCTGCGGCACAGGCGTGGGCGACGCAGGCGATGCGGCCGCGGACTCTGTGGCGACCGCGGGCGGCGTTGAAGGGTCCGGGCTGGGCGTGGCGTCGGCACCGCTCGTGACGGCCGCCGGGCCGCCGAGGACGAGCGTGGCCGCAGCCAGGAGCAGCGCCAGGAGGCGGTGGCGACGATGTCGAGCGAACCGGGTCATGAAGCCTCCGTGACGGACAGCAGGATCCCTGTCAGGGCGCCGATGTCGCTGCCGGAGCTGCCGGCGGCGTTGGCCGTGGCTGCCACCAGGACGAGCACCACGACGAGCAAGGCGATGGACGTGAAGACGACGACGCGGCCGATAGTGCGGCCCAGCGACGGCTTCTCCGCGACCGGGGCGAGTCCGGCGGCCGGGGCACGAGGGCGCCGGTCGAACTGGTCGGGGTAGGCCACGGCGTCCCGCGAGATGCGGTCCATGACGGCCGGCGCCACGTCCGGCGTCCAGCGCAGCTCACCCACCACGAGGGCCACGGCGAGGCTGCCCAGCTGATCATCAGCGAGGCGCGCGGGCGAGTCCACCGCTCGCGGGTCCGTCATCAGGCGGCCGTCATGCGGGCCCGCAGGTTCTGCAGTGCGGTCAGCAGATGCGCATCGAGGACTCTCGCGGAGACGGCCAGGGCGCTGGCCGCATCAGCCCGGGACAGTCCGAAGAGGTAGCGGCTGGCGATGGTCAGCCGGTCCTCCTCGCCGAGCCGGTCGAACGCACTACTCACCCTCTCGCGCTCGACGTGGCTCAGACCCGCAGCGGCAGCGAGACCGGGGACCGCGCTGGCGGGGTAGTGCGGACCCTTGATGCGCTCGACCGGCCGGGAGCTGTGGCGGGGCCGGCCCGAGTCGCGGCGCTGTTGGCGCGCCTCACCGGCTGTGATGCGGAACAGCCAGGGCAGCAGTCCGTGCCCCTCATCGAGAGATGGCAGCGCCCGCCAAGCCCGCACGAAGGCGGACTGGGCGGCCTCCTCGGCAAGGGCCGTATCCCGGACGATCAGGAAGGCCACTCGGTAGACCGGCTCCTGGTAACGGCGGACGAGGTGCTCCCATGCGAACAGGTCGCCGCCGCGGGCCGCCGCCACGAGGATGGCATCGGCTGCCTCGACGGTGGCGTTGGAGGTCGCCGTCATCGTACCCAGATGGTAGTCGCATCGACGAGCCGGCGGCCGGCCCTGCGGGAGGCGTCGATCCGCGGGCAGTCGTCGACCGGGCGGCAGCGATGGGCCGCGCTGGTCTCAGCGGCCAAGCGCGAAGGGCGCCTTCGGCTCGAGGTCCAGGGCCGCCACCGCGTCGGCGACCCGCTCGCGCGGCAGCGACCCGCTGCGCGACAGCTCGACGAGCACGGCCGCGGCGATGTGTGGTGCGTCGATGTCGAAGAAGCGCCGCAGGGCCTCACGCGTGTCACTGCGCCCATAGCCATCGGTGCCCATGCTGCGCCAAGCCTGCGTGGGGACCCATCGCGAGATGAGGTCCGGCCAGCCGGTGATCCAGTCCGAGACAGCCACGACCGGCCCGGCGGCCCCAGGCTCGGCCAGCACCTGCGTCACGTGCGGGATGCGCGGTTGGCCGGGGTTGTGCAAGTTCCAGTGCTCGACCTCCAGGGCGTCGTTGCGCAGCTGCTGGAACGATGGTGCGCTGAAAACGTCGGCTGCGACACCGTACGTTTCGGCCAGAAGGCGTTGCGCCGCCAGGGCCTGTTGCATGATGACGCCGGAGGCCAGGACCGTCGCTCGCGGCGCCGTTGCGCCCAGGTCAGGAGCTGCCGAGAAGCGGTACAGCCCGCGCACGATGTCCTCGTCGCTGACACCGGCCGGCCGCGGCGGCATGACGTGGTTCTCGTTGTAGAGCGTGATGTAGTAGAAGTCGTCACTGGGCTCGTCGCCGTAGAGGCGCGCCAGGCCGTCCCTGATGATGGCGGCCGTCTCATAGGCGAAGGCCGGGTCGTAGGCGCGGCAGGACGGGTAGTGCGAGGCCTGCACCAGGCTGTGGCCGTCCTCGTGCTGGAGACCCTCGCCATTGAGCGTGGTTCGGCCGGCCGTGGCGCCCAGCATGAAGCCGCGGCCCCGGGCGTCGCCGAAGGCCCAGATCTCGTCGCCGGTGCGCTGGAACCCGAACATCGAGTAGAAGATGTAGAAGGGGATCATGGGCTCGCCGTGCGTGGCATAGGCCGTCCCGGCGGCCTGCATGGAGGCCGTCGAGCCCGCCTCGGTAAGGCCTTCCTCGAGGATCTGGCCGGACTTGTCCTCGCGATAGGAGAAGACGAGGTTGGAGTCCACCGGGTCGTAGAGCTGGCCCAGCGCGGAGTAGATGCCGACCTCCTTGAAGAGCGAGTCCATGCCGAAGGTGCGGGCCTCGTCGGGGATGATGGGCACCACGCGCGGACCCACGACCGGGTCGCGTAGCAGGTTGCGGAGCAGCTTGGCGAAGGCCATGGTGGTGGACACTTCCTGGCCGCCGGAGCCGTTCTCGAACTCGCCGAAGACAGCGTCGCCCGGGGTGGTCAGCGTCTTCTGCAGCACGACGCGGCGCGGCGAGGGGCCACCCAGCGCCGCGCGTCGCTCCTGGAGATACCTGATCTCGGGCGAGTCCGGCCCGGGGTGGTAGTAGGGAGCGTCCTTGAGCGTCTCGTCAGGGATGGGCAGTTCCAGGCGGTCGCGGAAGACGCGCAGCTCCTGCTCGTTGAGCTTCTTGGCCTGGTGGGTGATGTTGCGGGCCTCCACGCTGGAGCCCAGCGTCCAGCCCTTGACGGTCTGGGCCAGGATGACCGTGGGCGCGCCGTTCTGCTGGCTGGCCGAGTGGTAGGCGGCGTAGAGCTTGCGATAGTCGTGCCCACCACGCCGGAGGGCCTTGATCTCGTCGTCCGTCTTGTCGGCGACGAGGGCCGCCAGGCGCGGATCGGCGCCGAAGAAGTGCTCGCGCATGTAGGAGCCGGGCTCCACGGAGTACTTCTGCCACTCACCGTCGAGGACGTCGGCCATACGCTGCACGAGGACGCCATCGGGGTCGCGCGCCAGCAGGCCGTCCCACTCGCGGCCCCAGATGACCTTGATGACGTACCAGCCGGCGCCGCGGAAGACGGCCTCCAGCTCCGGGATGATCTTGCCGTTGCCGCGCACGGGGCCGTCGAGGCGCTGCAGGTGGCAGGTGACCACGAAGATGAGGTTGTCGAGGCCTTCTCGCGCGGCGAGGCTGAGTGAGCCCAGCGACTAGGGCTCATCGGTCTCGCCGTCCCCCAGGAAGGCCCACACGCGGCTGTTGG
>JBFYUV010000175.1:0-2791 GCA_041299865.1 Chloroflexota bacterium | reverse complement strand
AGCTCGATTCGGTCGGCGGAGCTGTCGCGTCCCAGGTCTGCGAGCAGCGTCAGGACAGCATCCCGGCCCTCCAGGTCATCGGGACGTACCGAGACGATGACCGTGGCCTGGTTGCGCTGCCGCAGGCCATGCGCCAGGAAGGAAAGCAGCTCCAGGCTGGCGCTGTCGATCCACTGCACGTCTTCGAGGACGAAGACGGTCGGATGCTCAGCTGCGACGCGTTCGGCGACCCGAAGGAAGGCCTCGTAGAGTCGGAGCCGATCCAGGTCGTCACCGCCGCCGGCCGCGCTGGCCTCGCCACCGGCACGGCTGCCGGTCGGAGCCGCCAGATCGGGCAGGAGCCACGCCAGCTCTGCACGGGCCGGTCCCAGGATGCCGGCGAGCATCGGCGGTGGCACCTGTCGGACGAGGTCGCGGAGAAGCTCGGCGAAGGGCAGGTACGGGATGGCCGACCCGAGCGCGAGGCACTCACCACGGAGGACTCGCAGTGAAGGACCCGCCCGCCGGAGGCAATCATCGATGAGCCTGGTCTTGCCGATGCCGGCTTCGCCACTGATGACGACGACACGAGGGTGACCGTCGAGCAGCGCTGCCAGCGCGCCGGCAAGCTTCCGCGACTCAGGCTCGCGCCCGACCAGCAAGGGGCTTGAGAGGCTGCCACCGGGCGCCACCGCCATGGTGCGATAGTGCGCCGCGGCCGGAGCCGCCGCAAGGTGACTCGGATGGAAGGAGGGTGCACGCGCTGGCCGATCGACGCCGCCGCAGCGGAACGGTCAGTGGGGCGGGTGCTCGATCAGGTCGCGGCGGCGTTGACGAGCCGAGGGTCCCGCCGCGGATGCACGCCGATGAGGATGACCGACGCCAGTGCCAGGGCGATGATGCCAAGGCCGACGGCGACCCGGGGACCCATGGCTGCGTTACCCGCCCGGAAGAAGGCATCCATGATGGGCCCGGCCATGGCCAGGCCGACGGGTCCGGCGATGGAGTTGGCGATGTTGGCGATGCCCATGAAGCGCCCGCTCGACGAGAGCGGGATGATCTCGGTCATGAGCGCCCAGTCGACGGCCAGGTAGGCGCCCGAGCCCGCCCCCAGGAAGAGGGCGCCCAGCAGGGCCACTGCCGGAGTCGGTGCTGCCGCAAGGGTGGCGATGCCGAGGGCGGCGATGGCCGCCGCGGCCCAGGCGACGGGCTTGCGGCCGGTCCGGTCGGAGACGCGGGCGCCGATCATGGCGGCCACGATGGTGCCCAGCAGGGCCATCCCGAGAGCCAGCATCCAGAGCTGCGACCGCTCGTCCTTGTCCGTGATGGCGAAGACGCGCTCGAGGTACAGCAGGCTGATGTTGACGAACGTCCCGGTGCCCATGAGGAACAGGAAGCGCACCAGCGTCATGCGTACGAACGATCGCTCGCGAAGGATCCCCAGGTCCCAGGTCTCGGCCGCGATCGACCGCCAGGAGCGCCCCTGTCGTGGCGTTCCGGGAGGCCCGTCGTCCACGAAGGCGAAGGTGAGGGCGGCCAGGCCAAGCTCGACGAGACCGACGAAGAAGAAGGCCAGCCCCCAGGATTCGGAGCGGGCGCCGACGGCCATGATGCCGAAGCCGGCCACGAGACCCACCGTGCGCATGACCCCGACGAGGCCGCTGGCGATGCCCACTTGCTTCTCGGCCACCAGGTCCGGGACGAGCCCCTGGTAGGGACCCTGTGCCCAGTTGGAGCTGAACTGCAGGCCCAGGAAGAGCAGGGCGTAGAGGACGAGCGTCGAGCTCGATGCCAGCGCAGTCCCGTCCCAGTCCGTCGGCTGGGCCATGGCGATGAACGAGAGGCCGGTGATGAACACGAGGTCGAGGGCCGCCCCGCTGATGATGTACCCCTTGCGCTTGCCGAAGCGGGACGTCGTGTAGTCGCTGAGGGACCCCACGGTCGGCACGGTGAGGATGGCGACCAGGCCACCCAGCAGTTCGAGCGGCCCCATGACGCTGCCCACGGAGCCCTTGCCCACGATCAGCTCAAGCTGCTTCTGGCCAAAGCCCTCGTAGGCACCCCACACCACATTGATGCCGAACCAGTAGACGGAGATGAGGCCGAGCTGCCTCCAGGGCAGCAGCGCGGCGGGGCGGCGCGTGACATCTTCAACGGCGAGCGTCATCGTCGTGACCTCCGTACGGTCGCTTCACACTCTGGTCCAGCCGGACCGGCCATGCAAGGGTCGCGTGGTGCGTGCACGGACGATCCGCGGGTCCGGCCCGGGGGCGACGCCGGCCAGGAACTGCGCGAACTGGCGCAGGACCCAGCGGTCGTGGTCGGTCAGGTATGGGTCGGCGAGGCGTTCGACGACGCCGAGCCTCGTGACGGCCAGGTCGTCGTCGTGACTGCTGGGGTCGACCGGGCTGCGAGGGGACCCGCCGCGATCTGCTCGTCTGTCGTTCGGATGCCTGTCCATCAACGCGTCCCCCGTGCTCTGATCGTCAACGACGGTCACGATGGGGCTAAGGGGCCCGGATACCATCGGGCAACGTCTTAGCCGCTCCCTCAGTTCGCGGACGCGCTAGCCTCAGGAGCTGCAGGAGCCACGCAGCGGAGCAGACGATGGGCCCACTCGCCGCCATCTACCACCCCGGGGGTACCGACCCGAACGGCTACCCGGTCAGCGTCGTCGACTTCATCAGCACCTGGTCGGAGGAGACCGGCACGATCACGGAGGCCGTGTGCGTCATGACGGATGGCACCATCCGGAGCCTGGACGTGCAGCGGCTCCAGGTCGTCGATCGGTCCGTCGCGGAGGCCATCGTGG
>JBFYUV010000174.1:0-9263 GCA_041299865.1 Chloroflexota bacterium | reverse complement strand
CCACGCACCCTGGTCACCAACCTGTTGACAGGATGCACCATGGGGGTGTTGACAGGACGCACTACTGTCCCGGCCCACCGGGGTCGGTCAGGCGAGCTCGACCTCCTCGCGCCAGGCTGGTCGGTACGGTGAGAGGCCCATGGCGCGCACCTTCGGCTCGAGGGCGTCGAGCGCTTCGGGGTCGCCGTGCACGAGGAACACGGTCCGCAGCTTCCGATCGCCCGCCCTGAAGTGACCCAGCCAATCGAGCAGCTCCGATTCGTCCGCGTGCGCGGAGAAGCCGCTGATGGACCGCACCCCGCAGCGCACCTCGCGCTCCAGGCCGTCAAGGTGGACGCGTCGCGCGCCGGCCTGCAGGTGGGCACCGAGGGTCCCCTCCCCCTGGTAGCCCACGAAGAGCAGCAGTGCGTCCGGGTCGTCGATGAGCTCGCGAAGGTGGAAGACGACGCGGCCCCCGGTGAGCATGCCGCTCGAAGCCACGATGATCATCGGCCGTGGCGCCTGCTCGATGGCCCGGGAGGACTCCGGGCTCGCGGTGGCCTGCGCGCCCGGGAAGTCGAGCGGCGTCTCGCCGGCCTGCAGCAGGTCGAAGGTCTCCTCGTCGTAGTAGCCGGGATAGCGGTGGTAGATGTCGCTCGCCAGCGAGGCCATGGGCGAGTCGAGATAGAGCGGCAGGTGCGGGATCTGCCCAGCCGTCAGCAGGCGGTCGAGGTGCCAGACGATCTCCTGGGTGCGACCGACGGCGAAGGCGGGGATGAGCAGGACGCCCTTGTGCGAGGCCGTCTCGCGCACGACCTCCGCGAGCAGCCGGATGGCCTCCTCGGCGGGCTCATGCTCGCGGCCCCCGTAGGTCGATTCCATGACCACGTAGTCGGCGCCGTCGTCGATGGTCGTGGGGTCGCGGATGATGGGCGTGCCGGGACGGCCCAGGTCGCCGGAGAAGACCAGCCGCCGCGCCGGACCGCCACCCTCCTCCACCTCGAGGACGATGATGGCCGAGCCCAGGATGTGCCCGGCGTCGCGGAACGTGGCCCGGATCCCTGGCGCGACCTCGCGGGGGCTGTCGTACTCGACGGGCCGGAAAAGGGCCACGGCCGCCGCCACGTCGTCTTCGTCGTAGAGTGGCTCCAGGTCCTCCGTGGTGATGGCGGGTGGCTGGGCCCGCAGGTGCGCCTCGTGGTCGTCGGCCTCCTCGGCTGCGCGCCCGCTGTCACCCGCGGGTCGCGCATCCGCATGCGCCTGAGCCGCCTGCCTGGACCTGCGCCGGGCACGCTGCTGGCGTCTCTCGGCCTGCTCCTTCTGGATCTTGGCGCTGTCGAAGAGCACCAGTTCGACGAGCTCAGCCGTGGCTCGCGTCAGGAACACCGGGCCGCTGAAGCCTTCCCGGACCACGACGGGCAGGAGGCCGCAATGGTCGAGGTGGCTGTGCGTGATGAGGACGGCATCCACGTCTGCCGGGTCGTAGGCCAGCGGGACGCGGCTGCGCTCCGATTCGGCCGGCGAGCCCTGGAAGAGGCCGCAGTCGATGACGACGCGGGCGCGGTCGGTGGTGAGCAGGAACTGCGATCCCGTGACCGTGGTGGCGGCGCCCAGGAAGCGCAGCTTCACAGCTGGCTCCCCGGCGCGGTGACGCTCCCTGGAATACGACCTGTCACTCGGTCATCGTACCGGCGCTGCGGCTCCCCGAGGTGGCCGTCGTGCAGCCGCCTGCCTCGATCGTCGAGGACGTTCGCGGGCGGCGACCCCGCCATCGGACGACCCGCAGATGAGACCGCGATTCAGATCCCGAGCGCCTTGGCCTTGGCGGCCGCGTACTCCTCGTCGGTCAGGACGCCCTGTGCGTGGAGGTTGGCCAGGTTCTGCAGCTCGGCTGTCTTCGGGTCGACCGCGGGCGCGGCCGGCGCTGCGGCAGCTGCCGCCTGCTGGGCCTGGAGCTCCGCGATCTGCGCACTCTGCTCCGCCTCTTGTTGTGCGGCGGCCTGCGCGTTGGCCTGCTCCTGCGCGCCCTTCTGGGCGCTCTTGGCACCCACGTGAGCTGCGCCTCCCACCACGACCGCTGTCGCCAGGAGTGAAGGACCTCGTCGTCGTCGCATCATCAGGATTCGTTCCTTTCGTTCGTTTCGGGAGGATGCCCGGAGTAGGCGGCGGCCGCCTCGGCCTCCGTCACCCTGGTGCCGAGATAGTGCCGGGGTCAGGCGTTGGCCGCAGCGACCTCTTCGACGACGCGGGCCGGGATACGCTCATCGAGGATGAGCTCGCCATTGGCGTCGCGGATGGCCTGCGTGAAGGTGGCCGCCCACCTGTGCTCGAAGAGCAGGATGGCGGCGGTGCTGTCGGCCTCGAGCATCTCCGCGATCTGGGCCACGTCCTCGTGGTTGATGAGGTCGACTTCGTCGCCGATGACGGCATCGATGGGTCCGTCGGTATAGGCCTCGGAGGCCTCCAGGAAGGTCACTTCACCATCGGCATCCTTGCGCACGGCCAGGAAGTCGATGAGGCGGATGGTGCCGCTCTCGACGAGGTCCGCCAGCGCAGGCAGGATCTCACCCCGGAACTCGTTGCCCGGGAATCTGACCACGATGAGCTCAGCCGGTCCGTAGGCCATGGGTAACACTCCTCCTGCTTCACGGGACGTACCGACCGGGCCGCCCCCAAACGAGACTCGATCTCCGAGTAGATCAGTGTGCGGCGGCCGCCGTCGCAGGCGTGACTTCGAGAGTGCACGCTGTCGCATGATAGCGGGACGAAGCGCACGGGTCGAGGGGTTCGTCGGTGCTCTGGACCGCGTTCGTGGTCGTCGCAGGGTCGGTCGACGAGTCGTTGCGGCACGCCGCCACGCTCGAACCCGCCCTCCGCGACCTGCTCGTGCCGGTTGGACCCGCAGTCGAGACCGGTACGGGGACGGCCAGGGGAGATGCGGGCGGCGGTCCCAGCGACCCCCGCGGTCCCGGCCGCACCGGCCGTCCCAGGTTGGCCGGTGGGCCCGTGATGACCGCACTCGCGGACGTCCATGGCTGCGTCGTGCGTTCGGCATCGACGGTGCAGGATCGCCGCACCGGTCAGCCGCCAACGGCCTACCGTGTCCGACGATATCCAGCCTCGCCGAGGGAAGATGCGATGCCTGACCTGCTCTTGACGCTCATCCCGCTCGGCGTGGCAAGCGCCATCGTGCCCGTCCAGATCATCATCACCATCCTGCTGCTGCGAGCACCAGGGGGGCGTCCCGCGGCGGTGGCGTGGGTCGTGGGTATGACGGTGCTGCGGCTGACCCAGGGGCTCGTCTTCGGGTTCGTCCTCGGTGGCGACGCTGGCGCGGCACAGGGGGACGACGGCGCCAGCCTGGCCGCCTCCATCGTGCTCCTTGTGCTTACGGTCGCGCTCTACGCCGCGGCCGCCCGCCAGATCCTCAAGGAGCCCGACGAGGACGCACCGCCGCCCAAGTGGATGGCCATGTTCGACGGTGTGACCCCGATCAAGGCGTTCGCCCTGGGCATGGGGCTGCTGGCCATCGGCGCCAAGTTCTGGGTCTTCACGCTGGGCGCCATCGCCGCCATCAGCGCCGCCGCCCTCGGCCCGGCCGGCTCTGTCGCCGCCTTCCTGGGCTTCATCGCGCTGGCCGAGTCGACCCACCTCGCCCTCGTGGCGTACGCCTTCGCCGCACCAGCTCGTGCTGACGCCACCCTGGACCGCTTCAGCGAAGCCCTCAAGCGCTACAACAGGCAGATCGTCATCGCCCTCGGGCTTGTCTTCGGCACCTGGTTCCTGCTCAAGGCCCTGAGCGGCCTGGGGGTGCTGTAGTCGAGCGTGCCGTCCAGCGACGTGTGCCCCATCCGGTCACGGTTCGGTCAAGGCTCGGTCGATCAGTCGAAGCCCTGGCCGGTGGTGAAGAAGGTCAGGGCGCCGCGCGTCTTGGTCTGCTGGTCGCCGCCGACTTCCAGGCCCACGGCCTCCAGGAAGGCGAGGAAGCTATCCGCGGCCGCGGTCGCCTCGCCGGGCGCGACCTTGATGGAGAGCTCCACGAGGTCCGACTTGTCGGGCAGCTTCCAGCGCTCCACGACGACCTCGTGACCCAGTTTCTTGGGGTCGATCTTCCACTTCTGGACGGCGATAGGCCCCATGGGCGTGAGCGCCTCCCAGCCGACCTCCTTGGGCCCGAACTCGGCGATGAGCCGCTCCTGGTCCGCAGAGAAGAGCTTCTGCAGCGGGCGTTCGCCGGCGACGGCGTCGTCGATCTCGCCGGCATCCTGTTCGGCCGTCAGCTTGGCCGAGATGATCTGGATGCCCCCGACCCGGTCCATCTCGACCTCGAAGCCCTCGGTCTCCATCCAGTCGATGGGGATGCGCGCCGGGTCGACCGGGCGGATCTTGACCGTCGTGTCGTCGACATCACCCTTGATCTTGCGTGCGCGGAGCACCAGGCCCACGTCGAACAGCTCCAGCTTCGGTGTATCGAAGAAGTAGACCGTGCGCTCCTGGGGTTCTTCACCGCGGTCCTTGAGCAGACCGAGCACGAGATCCTCGTCCTCGATGCGTGCGGTGATCTTGACCTCGACCGCGCGGATGGCGGGGTCGATCTGGACCTCGGTCTTGAGCGGCTTGTCGGGCATCGGGAGCCTCCACGCGCAGGATCGGTCGATGGTAGCCATCCACTCCGGCCGATGTGCGCCAAATGACCGTTCCGCAGCGCACACGATTGCCCTACCATCAGTGCAAGCGGGCGCCGCCCGGTAGCTCCGGGCACGACCGGCAGCGTCACGACCCACATGGAGGAACTCACCGTATGAAGAGACCAATCGGAGTCACCATCCTGGCCGCCCTTGCCGGCCTGGCCGGCCTGGCCAACCTGTGGCGCGTCGGCGTCTACATGGGCTGGTTCAAGTTCGACATCTTCGGCACGGTCGGTGTGCAGCTTCAGGACGCGAACTGGGGCGCCGCACTCTGGGCGCTGCTCATCGCGGCCATCTGGTTCTGGGTCGCGGCCCAGTTCTGGAACATGCGCGCGGCGGGCTGGCAGTTCGGCGTGTTCATCAGCCTCTTCACGCTCATCTGGGGCTTCTTCGCGCTCCTCTTCGGGTCGACCGTCCAGTACGAGACGATCCCGATGCTGCTGGCCCTCATCGTGTACGTCTACCTCAACTGGCCGGGCGTCCGCGACGCCTTCGTCAAGGCGGAGACGGATCGCCTGACCCCGGAGCAGAAGGCTGCCTACGAGCAGCTCGCCGAGGCCAACTCCAAGGCCGGAGTGGCTCCTCCCCCGGGCATGTAGCTCTCGCTCAAGTCGAGCGCTCGATCGACGCCGGCCGGGTTCCCCCGACCGGCGTTCTCGTGTCCGCGACCAGGCCGCCGGCCGCTACCATGACCGTGTGCCGACGACCGACGCAGCGTTGATGCGGGAGCGCACGCGCGTGGCGTTCGATCTCTTCGAGGCCGGCGTCTCCATCAGAGGAGCGAGCCTTCGTCGTGGGCACCCCCACGCCGCCCCGGACGACATCGAGCGACTCCTTCGGGAGTGGCTGGCGACACGTCCCGGAGCCGAGCACGGCGACGCAGTCGGCACGCCCCGGGTGCTGGAGCCCCGCACGACCGCGCCGCGGGAATCGGCGCCCAAGGAGCCCACATGACCGACCACGAACCGCTCCACACCATGGGCCAGCAGCATGGCCGCCGCTCCTGGGCCGAGCCCTGGAAGATCAAGATGGTCGAGCCGCTGACGGTCACGGACCGCCCGACCCGCGAGCGCGCTCTCGCTGAGGCTGGCTACAACACGTTCCTGCTGCGCTCGGACGACGTCTACATCGACCTCCTGACCGATTCGGGCACGTCGGCCATGTCCGACCGTCAGTGGGCCGGCATGCTGCTGGGCGACGAGGCCTACGCCGGCAGCCGCAACTACTACCACCTCGAGGAGGCCGTGCGGCGCTACTACGGCTATCGCTTCCTGGTGCCCACGCACCAGGGCCGCGGCGCGGAGCACCTCATCAGCCAGACGCTCATCAAGCCCGGCGACCACGTGCCGGGCAACATGTACTTCACGACCACGCGACTGCACCAGGAGCTGGCAGGCGCCACCTTCCACGACGTCATCATCGACGAGGCCCACGACTCGACCTCCCTGCACCCCTTCAAGGGCGACGTGGACCTGGCCAAGGTCGAAGCGCTCATCGCCGAGGTCGGCGCGGAGAGGATCCCCTACGTCTCGCTGGCGGGCACCGTCAACATGGCCGGTGGCCAGCCGGTCTCCATGGCCAACGTGCGCGCCCTGCGCGAGCTCTGCGACCGCCACGGCATCCGCCTGCTGCTGGATGCCACGCGCATGGTGGAGAACGCGCTCTTCATCCAGGAGCGCGAGGCCGGCTACGCCGACCGACCCATCGCCGCCATCCTCCTGGAGTTCTGCTCCTACACGGACGGCGCCTGGATGTCGGCCAAGAAGGACAATCTCGTCAACATCGGCGGCTGGCTGGCCATCAATGACGAGACCGTCTTCGAGGAGCTGCGCAACCTCGTCGTGGTCTACGAGGGCCTGCACACCTACGGCGGACTCGCCGGCCGCGACATGGAGGCTCTCGCCATCGGCATCGCCGAGGCCGTCCAGGACGAGCACGTGCGCTCCCGCGTCGGGCAGGTGCGCTATCTCGGCGAATTGCTCACCGAATGGGACATCCCCATCGTGCAGCCCGTCGGCGGGCACGCCATCTTCCTCGACGCGCGACGCTTCTACCCGCACCTCGAGCAGGACCTCTTCCCAGCCCAGACCCTGGCCGCGGAGCTCTACCTCGACTCGGGCATCCGCTCCATGGAGCGTGGCATCGTGTCAGCCGGACGCGACCCGGTCACGGGCGACCACAAGCGGCCCAAGCTGGAGCTCACCCGCCTGACCATCCCGCGGCGCGTCTATACGCAGGCGCACATGGACGTCGTGGCCGAGTCGGTCAAGGCCTGCTTCGACGCCCGGGAGTCCACGCGCGGCCTGCGCATGGTCTACGAGCCGACCTACCTGCGCTTCTTCCAGGCCCGCTTCGAGCCGCTCTGATCCCCAGTTGCCTCGAGGGCCCGCGAACGTTCTGCCCCGACCGGGTCAGAGTCGGATCAGGTATGGCGCGCGCTCCAGGTGCTCCGCGCCCGACTCCGTCACGAGGTAGCCACTCTCCACGCGCAGGCCGCCCCAGTCGGTGTTGAACATGGGGATGTCGATGGAGATGACCATGCCCGGCTGCAGCACGGCCGGGCTGCTGGGGCCGAAGATGGGCGGCTCGAACTCGATGACCCCGACACTGTGCAGCCCCGAGTAGAGGAAGGCCTCGCCGAGACCCGCGTCTGCCACGATGCGCCGACCCTCGGCCTCCACGGCCCGACCCTCGACGCCTGGGCGCAACAGGCGCGCGCACGCCTCCTGGGCACGGATGGCCACATCCAGGGCCTCCCGCACCCTGGGCCCCGGGTCCCCGACCAGCACGAGCCGACCGATGGCCCCGTGGTAGCCCTCGTACCGTGGCGCGACGGTGAGCAGCACCATGTCGTCGGTCGCGATGGGGCGGAACGTCGAGCGAGCCAGGATCGGGCGCGTATTGGGGCCGGAGGCCACGATGGTGTCGATGCCGGTCCCCTCCGCGCCGGCGCGGCGCATGGCCGCTTCGATCTCCGCAGCCACGGCCCGCTCCGTCACGCCCGGGCGGACCGCCTCGATGGCAGCTTCGATGCCCAGGTCCGCGATGCGATAGGCCTCCCGGACGATGCCCAGCTCCGCGGGTGACTTCCGGGCCCGCAGGTCGCAGACGGCACTCTCGACATCGACCCACTCGACCCCCGGCAGAGCCGCCTCGAATGCCCGCAGCGTGTCCGCGCCGATGAGACCGCGGCCGGCCAGGCCGACCCGCCGCAGCGAGCGCGGGTCAAGGCCGAGGTCGTCGACGATCTCGCCCAGCCCCTGGATGACGCTGAAGGGGTAGTCCTCGTCGGGGTGGGTGAACTCACGCAGGACGCGCACGTCCGAGATGCGCCCGCGGAGCCGCGCGTACTCGTCGCTCTCCGGGCCCACCAGCATGACCGGCGGCCCCTCGCGCTTGACCAGGATGCAGGCCGGCTCGAAGTGGACAGGGAAATCGGCCAGCCAGCGGGCGTGCGCCGCCCCGAAGGTCGCCCGGTCGTCCGCGTAGGCCACCAGCACGTCGAGGTCGCGCTCGACAAGCAGCGCCTGGACCCGGCGCCAGCGGTCGGCGTATTCCTCGGCCGGGATGGTCGGTGGCCTCGACAGACGGGTCGTCATCCGATGCTCCTTCCCCATGAGTCGCCTGCGATGGGCTAGCGGCCCGACCGCCCGAAGAGCGTGCCGAAGACACCTCGGATGAGGTCACTGCCGAGGTCCTCGATCATCGCATCGCGGCGCCGTTGCCTGACTCGGCCACACCCCATCGCTCCAAGCTATCGATCGTAGTGGCGCGAGCAGGTGAGCATGCGGCGGCGCCCACCGGGAAGTCGCTCGAATGTCATCCGCAGCTCCTGCGAGGCTGAGACCGACCACGAGCCCCCGCGATCGCCGTGAAGCTGGTGCACCCGGAGCGATGGGTGGCGCTCGTCCTCATCCAGTAGACGCAGGGCCTTGCGGAAGAGCTTCCGTTCCGCCGCAGTGAAGTCGTGGCTCGCGAAGGAGCCCAGGAAGGTCTCCGTGAAGTCGATGTGCTGGTACGGACGGCCGCCCACGAACGTCAGCGTCCCAGCGTCGCCAGCTCGTCCTCGTCGAGGCTGCGCACACGGCCCTCTCGCGAGTCGGCGTGCGCACGATCCAGCAGCGAGCGATGTTCGGGCGTGTAGGCCCAGGCATCCTCGCGCCGCAGCACGATGATGGGACGAAGCAGGAGAACATCACGCTCAGCGTCGACCTCGACCTGCATCTCGGTCTCACCTGTGATCCCAAGAGCGCGCCGGCTCTCGATGGGCAGGGTGAGACGTCCCTGGTCATTGACGGTCACGGTCTTCATGGCGTCATCATGCACCGGGACCGTCGATCCGGCAAGACGGGGTATCGGCGATGTGTCGAAACGGCTCAGAACATCGAGACGCACCAGGGGGTGCGGTCGGATGCGAACAGCACGTCAGCGCGGCGGAGCGCGCCGGGAGTGCGCTCGTCGATGCGGCCGGCGGCGGCCAGCTCCGTCGGCCGTATGCCACCGAGGTAGATGGCAGCCAGGTCGGCCGTGTCGAGGACCAGGTCGGGCGCGCCCTCCGTGCGCTCGACCTGTGCGACCGCCGCCCACGGCTCGCCG
>JBFYUV010000173.1:0-3401 GCA_041299865.1 Chloroflexota bacterium | reverse complement strand
CGATGTAGTCGGAGATGGCAGGGTCTACGTAGATCTCGCGGACAGCCTGCTGCATGGCCAGCACCTCGGTGGCGTCTGCCACGGGCTCCAGTGTCTCCACCGGGTGGCCGCGCTTCTGCTCATCGAGGATGAGCATCTCGTCCATGGGCTCCGGGTAGCCCATGCGGAGCCGCAGCATGAATCGGTCGAGCTGGGCCTCCGGCAGCGGGAAGGTGCCCTCGTACTCGATGGGGTTCTGCGTGGCGATGACCATGAAGGGGTGCGGCAAGGGCCGGGTCGTGCCGTCCACGGTCATGTGCCGCTCCTCCATGGCCTCCAGCAGTGCCGACTGCGTCTTGGGCGTGGCCCGGTTGATCTCGTCGGCGAGGACGACCTGGCTGACGATGGGACCCGGTCGGAACTCGAACTCCTGGCTCTTCTGGTTGTAGATCGAGAGCCCGGTGACGTCGCTGGGCAGGAGGTCAGGCGTGAACTGGATGCGTCGGAAGCTGCAGGAGAGGCTGCGGGCGAGCGCGCGCGCCAGCATGGTCTTGCCGGTGCCCGGCACATCCTCGATGAGCAGGTGACCCTGGCAGAACAGGGCCACCAGGGCAAGGCGCACCTCTCGATGCTTGCCGACGATGACGCGCTCGACACTGGCGGCGACGCGCTCGCCGGACTCCTGGATCATGGCCACGGGCAGCGGTCCTCTGTGGAGCAGGCCCATCATGGTAGCCCGAGCACCGCCCGGGCCGGAAACCTGCTCACCAGCCCGAGGTCCGTGGCACTCCGGTCGAGCCCCGATTGCCCATGGGACCTTTGCTCCCGCTGGTCAGGGTACGCAGGTGCTGGTAGGCTCGCGGTGGCCCATATCACTACTCTGAGCGCATCGAGACCTCGACCTGCCCGGAGCCTGCCTGAGGGAGTCGCGCAGCCGCGCCATGACCGACAACGTCCTCCAGTCCTTCTGCGAGCGGTGTGGCGCGCGCTTCACGCAGCCTGCACCCGCGGAGAAGCCGCCCCCGCCCGCCGGCGTGCTGGGCCGCTTCCGGCGGCGCACGGCGGAGGCTGAGAGCGCACCCGATGATGCGGCCGCCCTGCCCATCAGCGAGGCCTTCCGGGACACCTTCCACTTCTGCATGGGGTGCCGGCGCTACAACTGCCCGGACTGCTGGAACGGGCCGCAGGGCCACTGCCTCTCGTGCCGGCCTCACGAAGACCCAGCGACCGCCACGGCTCCTGCGTCCGACGCGCCAGAGCCCAGTCGCGTCAAGACCCCGGTTCCTGTGCCCAAGGTGCAGCCAGCCGATACGACGGTCGTCTGGCCCTCCGGCGACTCCGGCGGCGAGCCTGCCGCCGGACAGGCTGTCAGTCCGTGGGGCCCGGCCACACCCCCGGCACGCACCGACTCGAGCGCACGCCAGGCCGCTGACCACCCCTCCGCAATCGGCGCGCCGGCGCAAGGCGGTTCTCCGATCGACGCTGCCGGTGATACGGCGGCTGCAGATGCAGCGAGTCCGGCGGATCTGCCCTGGACGGCAGCCCCTGAGCTCGACCCCTGGCGGGGCGTCGTGTTCTCGTCAGAGGATCGCGGTCGCGTCGAGCCCTCCGTGGCGCCCGCCTGGGAGCCACCCGGAGCCGCGCCTGCGCCTCCGTCCGCCCCTATCGCTGCTGAGGACGTCGGTGTCCTGGCCAGCCTCGTCGACAGCGAGGCACATGTCGATGCAGCCGACTGGGCGCGTGCGAGCTCTGCAGTCGTCGGCTCGGGCAGCCTCAAGGCCAGCCGCCCCGTGGAGGCTGGCGGCCCCGATGAGGCGCTCGTAGACGATGGGTCGGGCGTGGCCGCTGCCGCAGCCTACCTGCCCGAAGAGCCCAGCATCGCCGAGGCGGAGGAGGTCGAGATCGCCCCGGTGTCCGCCGAGGCCGACGAGGTCGAGATCGCCCCGGTGTCCGCCGAGGCCGAAGAGGTCGCCGCCGCCCCAGAGTCCGCGCCGCCGCCGTCTGAGCTGGGTCGAGCGGACGAGGCACCGCTCGCACCGCTGCCCGAGACCGAGGCCTGGCTGGACATCGCGCGGCGCGGGTTCGATCAGATGCCTGACCTGGGGGCGAGCACCGCGGAGACTGCGGCAGGCCCGGACGACAGCTGGGTGACCGACGAAGCGGAGCCGTCGGAACTGGCTTCGCAGCCCACTCCCGCCGGCACGATCACGCCCAACCCGATCGCGCCGCAACCGCCCGGGCCAGTCGTTGCGGCTCCCCCGCCGGCCGCACCGCTCGCGCCGCCGCCACTCGCCCCTGTCCAGGAGTCGTCGCCGCGGCAGGGCGCCCCAGCCACGCCACCCCCCGGCCTGGCCGTGTGGGCCACGCCCGTCGATCCGGGTCCCTTCGCCAAGCCCTACCAGGCGCCGCCCCCGGAAGCCACCATCTTCATGTCGGACGCGCCCATCACAGCCGTGGCGCCGATCGCCCAGCAGGGACCGCTACCTATCGTCCCGCCGGGTCCCGGGTCACCGCTGCCCCCTGCGGGGCAGGCCTTGGCGGGCCATCCTGGTGCCCCTCCGCCTGCGTCGCCGTCACCGACGGCGTACGTGCCGCCACTGCCTGGTCCGGCCCCCGGCCAGTTGCCTCCGCCCACTGCGCCGCCCCCACCCGTTGTTGCAGCGGGCCTGTCGCCGGCCATCAGGCAGGCGGCCGCCTCACGGGCCTGCCCAAGCTGCAGCCTGCCGCTCTCGACGAAGGCCCGCTTCTGCCGCCGCTGCGGTGCTCCCCAGCCCGCCTGACACGGCCGCCCTCTAGAGGGAGGGTTTGCCGGACCGGCTGCGCTCGTCGTCGCGGCGCAGCCTGGCGAAGGCAGCTCCGTAGACGAGTGCCTGGAAGACCAGATCGAACCAGATCAGCGAGATGAACACGCTGCCCACGATGCCCAGTGTCAGCCACTGGCGGACCAGGAGGGGCGCCAGCCAGCCGAACAGGGACGTGAACAGGCCGATGGCGATGCCCGCCAGCAGGGCTGGCAGCAGCGCCTGGCGCGGTGACGCCCCGTCCGGCGGGATGACCGTATAGACGATGAGTGCTACCAGCGTGGCGACGGCCATGGTCGCGCCGGTGGCCCCTAGCGCGCTGAGGGACCCCAGGTCGATCTGGCAGGCCTCCGCCACGATGGGCAGGTCCAGGCCGTCGAGGTCGAGGCAGCGGGCCTCCAGCCACTGCTGCAGGAAGGGCAGGCTGAAGATGAGCACCACGGCGGCCAGCATGCTGCCCAGGATGAGTGCGACGGTCAGCAGGCCCCGGATGCGGGTCTGCACGATGTCGCGACGTCCAGGGCCGGGGAACATGCGCGCCATGGAGTTCTCCAGCGCTCCGTAGAAGCCGCTGGCGCCCCAGAGCAGGCCAAGCACGCCGATGACGGTGCCGGTGCGGCC
>JBFYUV010000171.1:0-4613 GCA_041299865.1 Chloroflexota bacterium | reverse complement strand
GCACGGCGGTACCCTCTTCGCATGCGTGACACTGCACCCTCCGCCATGCCGGCCGTCGGCGACCCGGCCCCGTCGCTGGTGCTGCCCGACGACACCGGCACGCTCCGGGACCTGGCCGAGCAGCGCGGTCGCTGGGTCGTGCTCTTCTTCTATCCCAAGGACTTCACGACGGGCTGCACGACCGAGGCCTGTGACTTCCGAGATCGCTCGGCGGCCTTCCATGAGCTGGGAGCGGTCGTCTGGGGCATCAGCGTCCTCGACAGTGCCTCCAAGGCTGGCTTCAAGGAGAAGCACGCACTCGACTACCCGCTGCTGGCGGACGAGGATCATGCCGTGGCCGAGCGCTTTGGCGTCTGGGTCGAGAAGCAGAGCTATGGCAAGACCTCCATGGGCATCGGGCGGGCCACCTTCCTGGTGGACCCCGAGGGCCATGTCGCGAGGGTCTGGCCCAAGGTCAGCGTGGACGGCCATGCGGCGGAGGTCCTCACGGCCCTCAGAGCGGCCGAGGCCGGGCGTTGACCAACGGGATGGTCGGGATGCGGCGGGACACAAGAAGACGTCGCTCGTGGGGGGAGACGAGCGACGTCTATACACGCACGATAGCGTGCCCGCCGGAGAAATCAAGTACCAATTGGGTTAAACTTTTAGGAATCACCCATCGACCGCGAGGGACCGAGGTCCGATGAACACCCAGGGCACCCTGCACACCGACCGGCCGGAGCGTCTTCTGGTCATCACGGCGCACCCCGATGACGCCGACTTCGGCGTCGCCGGCAGTGTCGCGAAGTGGGTTCGTGAGGGCACCGTCGCGCATCTCATCTGTTGCACGAGCGGCGACGCGGGTTCCGATGACGCGGACGCTGACCCGCTCGACCTGGCCCGAACGCGCGAGGCCGAGCAGCGTGCCGCCGCCCGGGTGGTCGGGTACGAGGACGTGACGTTCCTGCACCGGCCGGACGGCGCGCTCGCCAACGACCTGGCCCTGCGAGAGCAGCTCGTCCGCGTCATCCGCACCTTCCGCCCCGATGCGGTCGCGGCACCTGACCCGCGGGTCATCGTCGATGAGAGCGGATTCGTCCAGCACGTCGATCATCGGGAGGCCGCGGCCGCCGCGGTCGATGCCGTCTATCCGGCGGCACGCAACGCCATGGCCTTCCCACACCTGGTCACCGCGGAAGGCCTGGCGCCTCACGCGGTGGGGCGCCTCTATCTCTTCTGGCCGGAACGGCCCAGCGCCTACGTGGACATCGGAGAGACGCTCGATCTCAAGCTGGATGCGCTCCACGCCCATGCCAGCCAGCACCGCCGGCCCGATCAGCTCGACGAGCGCATCCGCAGCTGGGCAGCCAGGACCGGAGCACCGCTCGGGCTCGTGGCGGCGGAAGCCTTCACCGTCATCGATCTGCGGTAGGACCGCGCATCGAGCGTCAGCCGGGCAGGGTGCCCAGCGAACGGCGCGGGCTGAGCAGGACCGGTCGGACCAGGCCCCAGGCGTCCCAGAGCGGTGCCAGCTTGACGGCGCGCACCTCGAGGAGCCGCACCAGCTGGTCCATGGCCAGGTCGGGTGCGAAGGCGGCCAGGAAGGCCCGGGCATCGATGCCGATGGAGCTCGGCAGCGTCCGCAGCTCCGCCGCGCTCGGCAGGCCCCGCACGTTGCGGGCGTCAAGCCCTGCGTAGGCCAGGGCCAGGCCGAGATCGGAGGGCGTCGGAGCTCGACCGGCGTGCCAGCCCTCCGCCGGTTCGAAGCGGAAGCCGAGGCGTGTCAGGGCGGCCAGCACGTCGCGGGCTTCGTCGGCGGTGAGGTTCGACCAGAACTGATGAGCGGGGTCGAAGAGGAGGAAGCCCTCCTGGCCGGCCACCGAGGCGATGGCATCCACGAGCTCCTGCAGCTGCACCCGGATCGCGGCAGGGCTGAGCTGGACGTGCTCTGCGATGGCACCGGCGGCCAGCTCAAGGGCGCGCCGGTCGCCGCTGACCATGGATTCGATGACCAGCGGCTCGCCATGGGGAATCTGGCCGATCGTGCCGACCGAGCTGCCGGCTACCGCGCGTGGCTGCCCGGCAGGGGACGGGGTCACATCCGCATGTCCGGGCTGTGAAGCGGCCAGAAGACGTTCCTCGCAGGCAGCCAGGCGGACCCGAGCGTCAAGGCAGCTCGCCTCGGCGGCTTCGGCCCGCATGCGGGCTGCCTGCTCCACGCGCTCCGCTTCGTGGAGGGCGCGCTCCAGGCGGGCGGCCTCGGCGCGGGCCTTGGCCAGCGCACGGACGGCCAGGCGTGTCGCGTGGTTGACACGGTCGACAGCGCGCGCCCAGGTCGCCACGGCCGCGCTCTGCGCGGCCTCGTCCGCGGCCTGTTCGCGCGCAGCGAGGTAGACCTCGCGCGCCTTCGACTTCTCCGCGCTGCGGGGTCGAGGGTCGGCAGCTGCCTGGGCGGTGGCCACGGCATGCTCGGCAGCCACCAGGTCACGACGGAGCATGTGGGTCCGCTCCGCGGCGGCCGCGTGCACCTGGGCAGCGGCCCGCGCCTCGTCACAGCGTGACGCGGCGACGCGACGCAGCTCCGCGCAGGCATCGGCGACCGTGCCCTCCGGCCGCGGGACTGGTGCAGGCATGTGCGTACGGTAGGCAGACCGGCGTTCCCCGGTCAACGGCACGATGGTCCCGGAGCGCAGGGGAGCGCAGGCCGCTCATCCGCACGAGGCCGCTCCGCCGATGGTAGATTCGCGGCCACCCGGGCCATCGGGCCGACCGTCCACACAAGCCCCCGTGCAGGAGAGTCGATCGAGCGTGGTCATCGAGAGCCACCAAGAGTTCCTCGTGCAGCCCGTGGACGCCTCCTGGCTGCAGTGCAATATCGAGTGCCAGGAAGCCTGCCCGGTCGGCACCAACTGCCGCGGCTACCTCAATCTGGCCGCTGAGGGGCGCTTCGAAGAGGGCTACATCCTCTCGCGGGAGCCCAACCCCGTAGCGGCCATGTGCGCCTACGTCTGCTCGGCGCCCTGCGAGCGAGCCTGTCGTCGCGGTGATATCGACCGCCCCCTGGCCATCCGCGCCATGAAGCGGTTCCTCGTGGAGTGGCACGCCCAGTCGGGCATCCCCGACGAGATGCCGCTCATCAGCCCGCGAGACACGACGGTGGCCGTGGTGGGCGCTGGCCCCGCTGGGCTGGCCGTGGCCCGCGAGCTGGCCGTTGCCGGACACCAGGTGACGGTCTACGACGAGCTGCCCATGGCCGGCGGCACGATGCTCGTGGGGGTGCCGGCCTTCCGGCTGCCGCGCCACGCCATCGAGGCCGATTTCAAGCTCGTGGAGCGCCTGGGCGTCACCTTCCATTTCGACACGCGCATCGGCCGGGACATCTCCTTCGAGCAGCTCACGGAGCGCCACGACGCGGTGGCCATCTGCGCCGGCGCCATGAGTGCGGTGCCCCTCGACATCCCGGGCAACGACCTGGAGGGCATCCAGTACGGCGTGGACTTCATGCGTCGTGCCAACCTCGGCGAGCCACTGGAGGTCGGCACGGACGTCGTCATCGTGGGTGGCGGCTACACGGCCATGGACTGCTCGCGCACGAGCCTGCGCCACGGTGCCGCGAACGTCACCATCGCCTACCGCCGCACCCGCAGCGAGCTCGTCGTGGACGAGGAGGAACTCGGCGAGACCGAGCGTGAGGGCGTCGTCATGGACTTCCTCGTCAGCCCGGTGGAGATCGTCGGTGATGAGGCGGGCCGCGTGGCCGGCGTGCGATTCGTGCGCAACAAGCTGGGCGAGCCGGACGCCACGGGGCGGCGCAGCCCGGTGCCCATCCCGGGCACGGAGTACGTGGTGCCGGCCCAGACGGTCATCCCGGCCGTCAGCCAGGCCGCGGACAACACCTTCCTGCCCGTGGAGGCCAGCTTCCAGATCAGCCGCGGCCGCATGCGTGTCGACCCGGGCACCTACGCCACCAACGTGCGCGGTGTCTTCGCCTGCGGCGACTTCGTGACTGGCCCCACGACGCTCATCGAGTCGGCCGGCCACGGCAAGAAGTGCGCCTACGCCATCGACCGCTACCTGTCCGGGCGCTCCACGGTCAACGTGGACACCAACGTGCGCATCGTCAGCTCGTGGCGGCATGACATGCCCGAGTTCTACGACGTCCTGCCGCGGCAGCACATCCCGGTGCTGCCCGTCGAGGCCCGCGTCCCATCGTCCGATCCGGCTGTGAACTTCTCGACTGCCGCGGAGCTGGGATACACGACCGATCAGGCCGTCACCGAGTCCACGCGCTGCCTGATGTGCAACTACAACATCTGGTTCGACGGCTTCCGCTGCGTCCTCTGCGGTGCCTGTGCGGATGTCTGCCCCGAGGGCGTCATCCACATGGCCGACGTCAACCAGCTCAAGTCGGAGGGCCTCCTCCCCGAGCTGGAGGAGGCGTACGGCTGGGAGCAGGGCGCGGCGATGGTCCTCGACGAGGAGCGCTGCATCCGCTGCGCTCTGTGCGTCAAGCGGTGCCCGTTCGACGCCATTACGATGGAGCGGTTCGAGCTGCAGGAGATCTCGACGGACGGTATGGCCCAGCTGGGCGGTTTCGTCCCGGCGCGCAAGGCCGCTCTCGGCGTCGTCGACCG